>CALBEG010000167.1 GCA_937927455.1 uncultured Elioraea sp.
GCCGACGAGCCCGACCGGCCCACCGACGGCTGCGGCCAAAGCGGGAACGCGCGCGAGGGCGGGAGCGATGCCGCGGGCGGTCTCGGCAGCAAGGCTGACCAGCGGGTTGGCGGGGGCGAGGGCTTGGGCAAGCGTGGCGACACGCTGCGCCGCCTCCGCGAGGTCGCCACTCTGGCCGGCCTGGACGGCGGCAAGGGTTGTTTCAGCAAGGGCAGCAGCGCGCGCGGCCTCGCGGGCGAGGTTCGAAGAGGGGTCGGCGGCGGCGATCGCCTCGGCAGCCGCTTTCACCCCGGAAGCGAGGCGCGCGGCAGCGGAAAGCCCCTCACGCGCTGCGTCGTGGGTGGCGATCTCCTGGTCTGAGCGTTCCTTGGCCGCATCGGCCGCGCGCCATGCCGCCTGCGCCTCGGCCTCTGCCCGCGCGGCTCGCCCTTCTGCCTCGCGCGCGGCCTCCGCCTCGCGCTCGCGCTCAACCCCGGCACCGCGCGCGCCAAAGTAGAAGCCGAGCACGGTGCCAAGAAGCCCTGCGATCTCACCCGTGGAGGCGAGGCCCAAGGGGCGCTGGAAGAGGATGGCGGTGAGCCCAAGGGTGACGATGACGAGCCCCAGGGCGGCGCGCACCGTGCCTTCCGGCAAGCCCAACGGCAAGGACTTTAATCCCAGAAACGCTTTCAGCCGGGCGGCCTGGATCTCGCTTGCCGCAGCACCTTGGATCGGCTCACCGCACCACCTCGCCATCCGGGTCAGCGACCGATGCAGCCAGACCGCGACCAGGCCGAACAGGATCAGGGCGAGGAGAAGTGCTAGGCCGAGAATCAGCGCGGCGTCGGCGAGGCGGGGCGAGGCAGCGGCGGAGGCGCCGCCGCCGATGATGATCTGCTGCGCGGTGGCGGGAAGCGGGAGGAGGCAGAAGGCGGCGAGGAGGGCGAGCGGGGGCATGGCGGCTCCGGCATGTCGCCCCCTTTATAGGATGTTTTTCCTCTCTCGTCACCTTCATCTTTGTTCAAGGCGGGGAACGGGTGAGGCGCCATTGACCGCACCCCACCGCGCGCCGATCCTTCCGCTCCGATCGCAACAAAAGGGGGGCGCCAGCGCGATGCCGCAGGATCCGTTCTTCAATGAGAAGCTCTTCGAGGCCGGGCTCGCCGTGCGCAAGCAGGTGCTCGGCAAGGACTATGTGGAGAAATCCCTCGCCTCGGCCGACGACTTCATGCAGGCCTTTCAGGAGTTCACCACCCAATACTGCTGGGGGATCATCTGGAACAGGCCAGGGCTTGATCGAAAGACGCGATCTTTCCTCAACCTCGCCTTCCTGATTGCGCTCAATCGCCCGAACGAGCTTCGCCTGCACATCGCGGGCGCTCTCGCCAACGGGGTGACGAAGGAGGAGATCAAGGAGGTTTGCCTGCAGGCCTTCGTCTATTGTGGCGTGCCAGCCTCGCTTGATGCCTTCAAGGTCGCGCAGGAGGTGTTCAAAGAGAAAGGCATCTGAGGGTGACGCACGCGGGGGAGGGGGCGTGGTGGCGGCGACGTTCCGCATCGGCTGCGGGGCAGGGTTCTCGGCCGACCGGATCGATGCCGCCGTCACGCTGATTGAGCGCGCGCGGCCCCAGGCGGTGGTGTTCGAGTGCTTGGCCGAGCGCACCGTCGCCAAGGCCGTGCAGGCCCGCCTCGCCGACCCGGAAGCGGGCTTTGACCCGTGGTTTGAGGAGCGCATGCGGGCGGTTCTACCCCCTGCGCTCGCTGCTCGATCCACCCTGATCACCAATATGGGGGCAGCCAACCCCGCTGCTGCCGGCCGTCTCGCCCGACGGCTCGCGGCAGAGGCAGGTGCGCCAGATCTGCCCATCGCGGTGGTCGAAGGCGATGAGGTGACCGAGATCGTCCGCCGCCTCGATCCGCCCTTCCTCGATCGGCTAGGCCGGCCCTCGGTGCTCGGCGAAGCGATCGTCTCTGCCCATGCCTATCTCGGCGCGGCCCCCATTGTGGATGCTCTGCGCCGGGGCGCCCGGGTCGTGATCACCGGCCGGGTCGCCGACCCGGCCCTGTTCCTTGCCCCTTTGATCGCGCATTTCGACTGGGCAGCGGATGACTGGGAAAGGGTTGGGCGTGGCATCCTGATCGGCCACCTCCTGGAATGCGCGGGTCAGCTGACGGGCGGCTACTTCGCCGATCCGGGGGTGAAGGATGTCGCGGACCTGGCGGTGCTCGGTCTGCCCTTCGCCGATGTCGAGCCGGACGGGAACGCCACGCTTGGCAAACCGGAGGGCACGGGAGGCAGGCTCGATCGCCTCACCTGCACCGAACAGCTCCTCTACGAACTGCACGATCCGGGCGCCTACCAGCAGCCCGATGCCACGGCCGATTTCCGCTCCGTGCGCTTCACCGAACTCGGGCCCGACCGCGTGCGGGTCGAAGGGGGCAGGGGGCGGCCACCGCCCGCGACCCTTAAGGTCGTGGTGGGCTACCGCGACGGGGCGGTGGTGGAGGGCGGCATCTCCTACGCAGGCGAAGGCGCAGTGGCGCGCGCCCGGCTCGCGCTTGCCATCCTGCGCGAGCGCATCGACCGCCGCGCGATCCCCGTGCTTGACCTGCGCACCGACGTGATTGGGGTCGATTCGCTGCTGCGCGGGGCGGCGGTCGCACCCGACCCCGATGTGCGCGACGTGCGCGCGCGCCTCGCTGCCCGCGTGGCCGACAGGGCGTCGGCGCGGGCGATCGGGCATGAGATCGAGGCGCTGTGGCTGAACGGGCCGGCGGGAGGCGGTGGGGCGTCGTGGTCGGCCCGCGAGGGGCTCGCCGTCGCCTCCGTCCTTATCCCGCGCGATCTCGTCCGCCCCACGGTCTCCTTCGTACCCCCCGCCTGATGGCCTCCTTGCGCGACCTCGCCACCGCCCGCTCTGGCGACAAGGGCGACACCGCCACTCTCGGCGTCGTTTGCCGCGATCCGGCCGACTGGCCGCTCCTCGCCGGGTGGCTGACGGCCGAGCGGGTTGCGGCCTTCCTCGCCCCTGCCGTGCGCGGGCCAGTGCGGCGGTATGAGCTTCCCGCTCTCGCGGCCCTCCTCTTCGTGCTGGAGGGGGCGCTCGACGGCGGGGTCACGCGCTCTCTCGCTCTCGACCCGCACGGCAAAAGCCTGGCCTTCTCGCTGCTTGCGATGCCCCTGCCTGAGGAGATCCTCACTCGGGCTCGATGCCGGCGGCCTTGACCATGGCCGTCCACTTCGCCCGTTCCGCTCGAATGAAAGCCGCCGCCTCTTCCGGGGAGGAAATGAAAAGGGTCATGCCGAGCGTGTTCTCGAGCCGGTCGCGCAGGGTCGCATCGTTCGCCGCCGCCCGAACGGCGGCGCCAAGGCGATCGACCACCGGCTTCGGCACGCCGGCCGGAGCGACGAGGACGAACCAGGCAAAGATCGCATAGTCGGGCAGGCCCTGTTCCGCGATCGGGGGCACGTCGGGCAGCTGCGGCACGCGCGTCTTCGTCGTCACCCCGAGCGCGCGCACCTGGCCGCCGCGGATGGCGGGCAGGGTGACGGCGACGTCGGCGACGAAGAGGTCGAGCCGACCGGCGATCACCTCCTGCACCACCTGCGGCGAGGAGCGGAACGGCACCTCGAGGAGCCGAATATCGGCCATGCGCGCGAGCGTGCGCGCGGCGACGAGCTGCGAGGACGAGGCGGTGCCAAAGGAAAGGGTTTCAGGCCGCGCCTTCGCCGCGGCAATGAAATCCGCCAAGGTTCGGTAAGGGGAATTGGCGTTGACGATGGCCACCAGCGGCACGGTGGCGAGGGTGGAGATGGCGACGAAATCGCGTTCGATGTCGTAGGGCACGCGCTTGAACAGAGCCTCTGCCGCAGCGTGGGTGGAGTTGGTGCCGAACAGAAGCGTGTGGCCGTCGGAGGCGGCGCGGGCGACATGCTCCGCCGCGATCAGCCCGTTCGCACCGGGGCGGTTCTCCACCACCACGGGCTGGCCGAGCGCGGGGCGCATCGCCTCGGCGAACAGCCGCGCGATGGTGTCGGTCGCACTGCCCGGTGCGAAGGGCACGACGGCGCGGATCGGCCCGGTCGGCCAAGTGTCGGCGACCGCCCCGCGGGGCAGGGCGGGCAGGGTTGCGGCTGCGGCGGCCGCGAGCAGCGTGCGGCGGGTGGTCATCGTTTCCTCCTCGAAGCGTGCGCCTTGGCCAAGCAGGCTGGCCCCGGCGCCGTGTCCGCGCAAGGGGCGCGGAGGGCGAGGGTCAGGTCTCCGCTGCCGTCTTTCCGGGCAGGCAGAGCGCCTCCCGCCCCGCCTTGGCGGCGAGGATCAGCGCCCGCCGCACCCCGTCGGCGTCCGCCACCGGTCGGGCGAAATCCAGTCGCGCCCGCGCCCGCCCGCGCACCAAGTCGCAGCCATCAACGTCCACCGCCGCCATTCGCCAGCCCGCACCCTTGCGTTTCAGCACCCCCTGCGCGATCGCATCGAGCGCGTCGGCGTGGTCCTCGTTGACGTGGGCGATGATCTCGGGTTCGGCGTCTGCGATGGCCGCCACCGCCGCCGGGTCTGGGCGGAGGGCGGAGCCGGGGATGCGGCGGGCCATGGCGAAGCCGCCGACGAACAGCCCTTCTTCGAGGCTGATTCGCCACAGCGCGAAGTCGTTGAACCCGGCGTAGAGCTTGGCGTAGGGGTGGCGGGCGAGCCAGCGCGCCTTGAGTGCGCCCACCTCCGGCCCCTCGACTCGGCAGGCGAGCCCTGTCACCGTCAGCCGCGCCCTCCTCTGCGGGTTCGGGCCGCGGGCGGGGCCGACGAACAGGAGCGAACAGCGCGCATCGTTCATCAGGTGTCGGGTATGGCCCGACAGGACGGAAAGCCAGAGCAGAACCGAGAGATCGGGCGCGGGGGCGGGGGTGACGAGGGAGGCGAAGGGCTGGCCCGAGCCGGTGATGGTGGCAAGCATGGCCTCGCGGGCGGCCCGCATCAGCCGCCGCGCCGCGATTGCCGGGTCTGGCGTCTCCCCCTCT
>CALBEG010000168.1 GCA_937927455.1 uncultured Elioraea sp.
GCGAGTATGCTTGGCCATCAGTCTCGGGGTCGCGCTTTTCGGTGCGCAGCCCGCTGTCGCCAACTGGCGGGAGAGCATCCGCGAACTCGGCTTCGGGGTCATCCCGGTTGAGACGCAGACGCAAGCGACGGCCTCGTTCGAAGCCTTCCTTCCCTACGCGGCGCAGAAGCTTGGCGTTCCGGTGCGGCTCTTCACGGCATCAGACTTCATCGGGGTGAACAACGCGCTGATCGCGAAGCAGATCCATTTCGCGTGGACCAGCCCGTCCGCGTTTGCCGGAAGCTGGCTTGAATGCCAGTGCGTGGAGCCGATCGTTGCGGCCCTGGATAAGGATGGCAATCTCGGCTATAATTCAGTTTTGATCGTCCGCGCCGACAGCCCCTACCAGACGATCGACGATCTCAAGGGCAAAATCGTTGCGCGCACCGACCCGAATTCGAACTCCGGCTTCCTTATCCCGACGGTTGAGTTTGCCAAAATGGGCAAGCCGATCGATCGGTTTTTCAATAGCCCTGTTTCAGGCGGCCACACCCAATCCGTACTTGGGGTGTTGAACGGAACCTATGACGCCGCCTTCACCTGGACGACGCGCGGCGACGGCTATGGCCAGATCCGGACCATGATCGACAAGGGGATGCTCCGACGCGACCAGATCCGCGTCATTTGGGAAAGCGATCTCGTTCCTGCCCCGCCCGTGATCGTTCATCGGGACACGCCTGCCGATCTGAAAGAGGATCTGATCAGGTTTTTTCTCGACCTGAACAAGGAACGTCCCGACCTTGCGCGTGCTGTCGCGCACGGGGAGACGCAAGGGTTCGTCCGCGTCGATCTTCGCGCCTATGACAGCACCATCGAGGCGCGGCGTGCGATGCGTGATGCCCGGCGCCGCGGCGGCTGAGGCATAGTCCCAAGGCGAGACCGGCCGTGTCCTCTGTTTTGACAACAGGATCCCGAGGTCAGTCTCGCCTTGCCGTCATCCTCGCCGCCGAACTGCGTCGACAAAGGGTGCGCGCAACGCTGGGCGCCCTCGGCTTCATCGGTCTGGTCCTGCTCGCCGCTGAGGTCGGTGGTTTTGATCTCATCCGGCTCGTTGGCGGTTTGCCCCGGATCGGGGAGTTTCTAAACCTTCTCGTCCCGCCAATCCGTTCCGATCGCCTCGTCGAGGATGTCGCGGAATGGTATTGGGGTATCGGGAAATGGCTTCGCCTCTTGGGCGATACCTTGCTGATGGCGGTACTTGCGACTGCTCTCGGCACCCTCATCGGCGCGCTGCTTTCATTCCCTGCATCGGCGAACCTGGCGCGGTCGGCGATTGGCTATTGGCTCAGCCGGCGCGTGCTGGAGTTCGCACGTGCGGTGCCCGACCTTGTCTTCGCCATCATCTTCGTCTTCGCTTTCGGGCTGGGTCCGCTTGCCGGTGTTTTGGCGATCGCCCTGCACACCGTCGGTGCGCAAGGCAAGCTGTTTGCCGAAGTGAATGAAAACATCGACATGAAACCGCTTGAGGGCGTGCGCGCAGCGGGCGGGACTCCGCGCGAGGAGATCGTTTACGGCGTTCTGCCGCAGGTGATGCCGAACTGGATTTCCTTCACCTTCTGGCGCGTCGAACTCAACGTTCGGTCGGCAACGATCATTGGCTTTGTAGGTGCTGGTGGCATTGGCCTGGAACTCTATGAGGCGCTGAGACTCTCCTATTACGACGACGCGGGCGCGATCCTCTTGATTATCGCCATCACGGTTTTTGCCATTGATTGGGTATCGGAACGTCTGCGCGGCCGCATCATCGAAGGAACAGCGGCGTGAGTCGCGCCATCGACCAACGGGCGGAACTCGCCGCCGCGCTCGCGGCCGGGCGCCCGAATCCCTGGCCGAGACGACTCTGGGCGGCCATCGCGCTCGCGGTTTTACTCTACGCCGCGATCTCCTTCGAACTTTTCGGCCAGAAGTTCGTGGATGGTCTGCCGCGCCTCGCGGGTGCTGCGGCGATGATGGTTCCACCCAAAGGGTGGCATCATCTCCCTGAGTGGCTCTGGGCGCTTGCTGAAACCGTCGCCATGGCTTTCCTCGGCACTTTGATCGGCGCCTTGGCGGCCGTTCCCCTCGGCTTCGCCTGCGCCCGCAATACGCTTTCGATCAGAATCATCCAATTCGGCTTCCGCCGTTTCAGCGATTCTTTGCGCAGCCTCGATCACCTCATTTGGGCGATCGTCTTCGTGCGCGCGGTTGGGCTAGGCCCACTGGCCGGAATCATGGCCATTGCCATTGTCGATGCGGGCACACTGGCCAAACTTTACTCGGAAGCGATCGAGAACATCGATCGCAAGCCTCTTGATGGCGTGCGTTCGACAGGAGCGTCCCCAATCGAAACGATTCGCTGGGCGCTTCTGCCTCAGGTTTTCCCCAACATGCTGGCCTCTGTTCTCTACATGTGGGAAAGCAACACGCGCTCCGCCACCATACTCGGCATCGTCGGGGCTGGTGGTATCGGCTATCAACTCTCCGACCGCCTTCGCGTGTACGATTGGGGTGAGGCGAGCACGATCATTCTTCTGATCCTGGGCGCGGTCTATGCCATTGACTTTCTCAGTGCACGCCTGCGAGGCTACCTTATTCGAGGCGGTTGAGACCGAGGCGAGGCCCTTGCAGATGGGAACCAGCGTGTCGGGTACGCTGCCTACGGACTGGCGGTCTGTGCGAAACCCGATCGGCGGGATCGAGATGCATCATTGCCGGCTTCGCGTGCCGACCGATGCGGGCGATGCGAAGGGCCTGTCGGCAAACGAGGCGCACGTCAGCATCTCCTCGACCTGCGCTGCCATCGATGGGTGTGTCGTGGGCCCGTTCGCCCCGATCGATGGCGCGCGAGGCGAGAACGGCTGAACGGCAGCCCCGGTCCCGGGATGCGGGGACGCGTCTTCGCCACCTCTCCACGCTCCGTGATCCGCTGGAGAAGCCCGCTGCGCCGGTCGATCTCGGAGCCGTCCGGGCCGACCTCGAGGCAGTGTTCGAGCCGTCTGAGCGCGCCACGGGGGGCGGCCCGCGTTCGTTCCGGTATTGGGGTTTCGCCGGCTGGTGCTGCAGGCGATGCACAGCTTCGCCCTAGTGCAGACGGAGTGCCGCCTGATGGATTGCCAGGTCTGCATGCAGGTCTGTGGCACCGGCCCCGGCGCCGCGGCGGCGGACGCCGAAACGCTGTAGAATTTCCATGAGGTGGTGATCGCTACTGGCGCGCTGAACGGTGAAGGTGTCGAGAGGGAGACAAAGCGCCAACGGCACGCTGCGGCTGGGCCTGACCAAAGGCGGCGCCCAAACCGTTTCTGCCCTAATACGTGACCCGCCCGCCTGAAAGGTCGAACACCGCGCCGGTGCTGAAGCCATTTTCACGCGTCCACAGCCAGGTGGTGAGGCTCGCCGCTTCGTCCAGTTCCAAGAAGCGTCAGCGCGGGATCTTGGAGAGCATGTATGCGATGTCATGTTTCGTCATCCGGTCGAAGATTCGCGTGCGCGCCGCCGCCGGGGTGACACAGTTGATCGCGATGGCAAGCGCGGCATGGTCTTTGCCGAGCGACTCGGCAAGCGCGATCAAACCGGCCTTCGAGGCGGAATAGGCGGCGGCGTTGGGGGTGCCCTCCTTGCCGGTGATCGAGGCGATGAGCACGACACGGCCGTCATTCTGCTTCACCAACGCGGGCAGTCGACTATTGCAGCAACGAAATGTGCCGTTCAGCTTGACATCGAGGATCCGCCGCCACTCCGCGACCGGATCGTCGATCACCGTCGCATTCATGCCTGCGAGGCGCGCACTGGCGACGAGCGCGTCGATCAAGCCGATGGCGTCGAGAGTGCCGCGGGCTGCCGCCTGTACCGCGTCGGAATCGGTCGCGTCGCCAGCGAAGGACCGCACGCCATCGCTGAGTTCGACAGCCGAGCATTCGGCGAGCGGGCCGTCGACGTCCCAGATGGCCACCTTCGCTCCGGAGGCTACGAGGCGGCGGGCGACGGCGAAGCCGATGCCCTGCGCCCCGCCAGTGACCACCGCAACCTGCCCTTCATGTCGTACCGGTCCATCCGCGTTCGCGCCCTCGTTCCTGAGCGACCCGGCGGCTCAGCCGAGCGCGGCGATCCCTGTGTCGAAGGTCGTCACCATCGACATGTTCTGCAGCGCGCAGTCGATCGAGACGCGTTGCGAGTCTGCGTTCATGGTCAAGCACCCGTCCTCGGGCACCGCCATCACGTAGCCCTTGTCCGCCCCAGTCGCGCGGTGTGTTCGATCGACATGTTGGTCCAGGCGCCGGCGACGATCACGATGTCGCGCGCTTCCGCCTCCAGGATCGTCTCCAGGTTCGTGCCTTCCCAGCCCCACATGCGCATCTTCTCGACGATGTGGTCGCCCGGCCGCGGCTCGAGCCCTGGCACGGGTGCCGCACCCCAGGTGCCGCGCACGACTCCTTTCGCCTCGACCACACCTTCGCATAGAAGCGCGCTCGGAATGAGGCCGCGCACGCCTTCCGTCACGACGAACCAGACATGGATCACCGGCACGCCGAGCGCGCGGCAGCGATCGGCAAGGCGCACCATGTTGACGATCGCGTTCTGGTCCTGACAATGCCGGGGCGATCCCATCTCCGGCGAAGGCACCGCCCTCCATCACTACGTCGTCCTGCATGTTCTGGATGATCAGCGCGCAACGCCGCGCACCAAACCTCAGCGAAGCGTCGCGCGCGGGCGTGCGGGACATGACGCGCGCGCGCATGAACGGCTCGCTGCGCAGGCCGACCTCGAGCAGGATCGTATAGACCGAGGTGGTGGCGCAGACGAAGAGCGTGCGCCAGTCCGCAGCACCCCAGGCGAGGTTCGCCGCCGGCCCCGGGATGAAAACGCGCCCGATGTGCGTGCCGTCCGGCCGGAACACCCAGAGCCCGCCCGGCCCCGTGACCAAGACATTGCCCTCGGCATCGCACTTCATGCCGTCCGGCACACCGGGGTTGAGGCTGTTCCGGATGCCTGAGCCGAAGATGCAGCCGCGCCGCAGCGAGACGACTTCGGCGACATCGCAGGCACGGCTGCTCGCCTGTTCGGTATCATTGACGTAAAGGGCGCGCTCGCGGGGCGAGAAGCAGATCCCATTCGGCTGGGTGAACAGGTAACGCTCCACCGGAAGTCGTCGGGCGTAATCCGGAACGTGATTTGGCGGCAGGCGGTAGACGCCCTGGAAGCGGAGCTCGCGCGGACGCTCCACGCTTTAGACGAGCATGCAGCCGTACCACGGGTCCGTGACGCAGATCGCGCCGGACGAATGGACGCAGAGATCGTTCGGGCTGTTCAGCTCGCGCCCCTCGAAATGGCTGGCCAGCACCTCGCAGCGCCCATCGGGGCGGAACCGGGCCACGCAACTCGTCGCGTGCTCGTAGGCGAGCGGGTTCAGCGCCGCGTCGAAGGTGAGGCCGTTCGCCTTGTTCGACGGCCGCATCACCTCGCGCACGCCAGCTTCCGTCCAGCGTCGCCGCACGTCGGCCGGCATGTCGGAGAAGGAGAGCGCCTGCTCCTCCGGGTGCCAGACGGGGCCTTCGGTGAAGGTGCAGCCGCCGACGATCTGCCGAACCGCGGCATGCTCGTCGATCAGGCGACGGAACGCGGGGTCGAGCGCCGTGTGCGCCATCTGGCCCTCTCCTCACGCCGGGCACCAAGCAGGGCGATGCACGCTGTGGCTCACTGGGCCAGGCACCTCCCACGCGAGCCGGCCGACCACTCGGCCACGATGCACCTTCGCCGGCTTGTCGTGTACGGGACGCAGGAGAGCGGATCCGGTGCGCAGCTTCCCGATCGCTGCCTTCTCGGCCCGCTTCGACCCCGCGTGATTGCCCGTCACCTGCACCTCTTCGGCGAAGGAAATGCGGAACGGTACGACCACCGGCTCCTGGCTGTCGTCGATCACGTAGCTGTAGATCTTCGCCCTCCCCCCGGCGGTCTCGACATGAACGTTGAGCGAGCCCTCGGTGTGCGCATGGGCCGCTTCCAGCACCAAGCCAAGGATCAGCCCGATCAGGCCGGACGGTTCGAGATCCTCGAGCCGGAGCGCTTGCGGTGTGTGCAGGCGCTCGATCAGGTGGATAATGTCGGGCTTTGGGTCTTCAGGGGGCATCAGCCCGGAGACGGCACATTCGAGCTCGCGCCGTTTCACAACCACTGTCGTGGTCATCGAGAAGTGGTCGTCCTTGCCGGCGTGGTCGATGTGCAGGTGTGTCTGAACACTGTAGCGCACGTCGCGCGGCTTCCCCCTGTGCTTGGCGAGCGCGATCGATCATGTTCTCGTGGAACTGCAGCCCCCGCATCCCCACCGTTTCCATGATTGCATTGTCGCGATAGCCGGTGTCCACCAGGACAGGGTGGGCGCCGCCGAGGATCAGGAAACCGTAGGTCGGCACGCGTCGCGTGCGCCCGCAATCGCGCCCCAGCACGAGGCTGCCGGATTCGAGTTCGATGTCGCCGTAGTCGAGGATCTTGATCTCAAGCGCCATACGGGCCTCCCCTCTCAAAGCCTGGAGAGTCGTTGCGCTGTGCCGGCGAAGATCGAATCTGGCGCCGCCGCGCCGATGCGCGACACGGCAGTGCGGGGTGCGGCGAGAAGCGAGGGTTTTCGGGCAGGGCTCGGCGGGCGCGGCGGGCCCCGTTATCTGGTCGGCGAAGACCTGCAATTCGAACACGAACCCCGCTTCTCCGATCCGCGCGACGCAGCCAGCCCGTTTCTTCCGCGACCGAGGACACCCAGGCGACCTCGTCTTCGGCCCGCTCGCGCGGCCAGTCGGCCTGCACGTAGATTATGGCCGAGACGACTTTGCCCGCGATGTCGTCCAGCTACTCGGCGATCGGATAGTCGCGCCGGATCGGTTCGTAGGGGCCGTAGATGCGCGGCTGCATCGGTCCCGTCAGCCACGGCAGGTCGGCCATCCGCCAGATGTGAAAATGTGCATGGTACCGCCCTCGGTAGGTGAGACACTGAGTTGAAGGCTACGCGGCCCTGGCGTCTGGTTGAAGCTGCTCCTGTCTGCTGGCGGCTGGCGGCCGGAAGCGGTGTCGTTCGATCAGCCAATTGGTGTTGTAGACTTCGCGGAGCTCGATGAGCGCCGCGCGGAGTTCCTCGACGGTGTCGAAGCTGCGCACCCAGAGGAGGTTCTCCTTCAGGGTGCGGATGAAGCGCTCGGCGCAGCCGTTGCCCTCCGGCGCGCGCACGAAGGCGGGCGAGCTCGTGATCCCAAGGACGCGCAACTCCTTCTGAAAGTCGTCGGCCATGGACTGGCTGCCGTGGTCGTGGCGCAGCGCGAGGCCGCGGGCGATGTCCTTGGCGAAGGCACCGAAGTGGCGGCGCACGCCCTGGCGCAACGGCTCCAGCGCCTCGAAGCGGGTGGCGCGCAGCGCGGCGTGGATGCCGACGCATTCGGCCGAGTGGTGATCGACGGCAACGAACACGGCGACCTGCCCCTGGGCGGTGATGGTGGTGGTCAGGGTCGGTCCCCCACCTCACGTCGACGGCGCCGGGAATGATGGTGCCATCATGGGCCCGCGGCCGGCGGGGCGAGCCGACCCGCGAGGGCGCCAGCAGGGCGTTCTCGCGCATCAGGCGCAACACCCGACGCTTGGAGGTGCTGATGCCGGCGACGCGCAGCCGCGCCCAGACCTTGCGATGACCCTTGCCATGGAAGGGGCTGTGCTGGAGAACCCGGCGGATTTCCTCGACCAAGCCGGGATCCGCGATCGGCCCAGTCGGCCCCGGGCGACGGAGCGGCACGGTCAGCGCCGGCATGCGGTGCCGGTAGACCGTGGCGCGCGCCACACGCCAGATCCGGCAGACGAGGGCGACGCCCTAGGGTTTGCCGCTGCTCGGCGAGGTCATGCGGCTCATGGCCTCGACCTGAGCTCAGCCAAAGAGCGGCCGGCCTCCAGGGCGGCGATTTTGGCCTCGAGAAACTCGCCGCGGCGCCCGGCCGATCCGTCCGATCCATCGCCATGCCAAACCCCTCCTGCAGTGACCCACCGCTTGCGGGATGTCTCAATCGACGGCGGGGCGGGGGAGCATCGACGAGGCTCGTCGCCGGCCGCGTGCTCCGGTCGCATCGAATGCGGCGGCGAGTGACGCCGCGGAACTTCCGTCGCAGAATCAGTCCAGTAGCAAAAGGATGGCCCGGAGCGCTCTGGTTTCCAGGCGGCAGGCGGGATCCTGGGCGAGCGGTGAGAGCCAGACGATGCGCCAGGCGAGGCCGCGCAGCCGCGTCTTGGCGGAGATGAGTGCCTCGGGGCCTCCGCGCTCGAGCACATCGGAGACGATGGCGACGCGTGCACAGCGCGCGAAGCCGACGAAGCGCGGCACGGAGGGGAACACGGCGAGCGCTTCTCCCAGTCGCGTCCTACCGTCCCAGTCAGCCGCTTCTCCTCAATCGCGCACAGTTCGGCGTGTCGCGCCCGGGCAGGCCGAGGCCGCGGAACTTCTCGAGCGGCAGTCCCAGCGTCTGGTTCACGCGATCAATCCGCCGCACCATGCGATTGTAGAGGGCACCGTCCGCGCGCTACGTCACCTCGGACACGAAGACGAGCCCGATCGCTTGGCGCCTCTCATCAAGACGGGTGGCGCCGAGCGGCGTGTCGAGTACGAGCGAGGCGAGTGCGCGCTGGAACGCCCTCTGTCCGTCCGAGAGGTCGCCGCGCACGGCGTCGAGCGCGGCGAGCGCGGCGCGTGTGGCAATGAAGTAGGAGGTCGCGAAGACGGAGGGCGAGGCGAAGCGGCGGCCTTCCGGGAAGCCCTCGCGGTCGGCGCGCACGAAGGCCTGCCAGGCGGGGCCGGGGTTCTCGTCCGAGATCATCCCCGAGGTCGGCGTGCCAATCAGCGCCTCGCGCGCCCGCCCGCGCGAGGAGAGGATGGTCTGATCGGCCATGGCGGATCCGCCGATGAAGTTCATCTTCGAGCCAGCGTCAGCGTACTGGTTGAGGAGGTTGATCGCGTCCGTGCCACCGAGGCCGAGATAGATCGCGTCGACGTCATCGGGGAGTTGCGCGATCACCGCGCCGTAATCGGCGGCACCGAGCGGCACCGAGAAGCGGCGCACGATGTCGCCGCCGGCGCGACAGAAATCAATCGCGAAGCCGATGAAGTTGTGTAGCCGAAAGGGTAGTCGGCGGCGACGGTCGCGATGCGCCGCAAGCCTTTGCTGCGCTCGACGTTTTCGCCGAGCCCCGCACCCCACTGCAGCCCGGGCGTGTGGAAACGGAAGACGTTCGGCGCAGGATCCACCGAGGTCGCCTCCAGCGCTCCGGAGGAGCCGTTGATGAAGGTCTTGTCCGGCTGGGTCTTGGCGTAGTTGCGGATCGCGATGCCCTCGGATCCGGACAGCGGCCCGATGACGAAATCCACGCGATCCTGCTCGATCAGCTCGCGCGCCTGGCGCACCGCGGTGGCGGCCCGCGTGTCGGTCGGCGCGATCACCGTCTGCAGCCGCCGTCCGGCAATCTGGTTGTTGACACCGCACAGCGCCATCTCGATGCCGCGGATGCCGTCGCGTCCGCCTTCCGCGAAGGCTCCTTCCAGTGCGACTGGGATGCCGATCCGGATCGGGTCCTGCGCGACCGTGACGGTCGGCAGACGGAGTGCAAGCGCAGTGACCGCCGCGAGGAACGCCCTTCTCATCCGTCCCTTCCAAAGTTTGTTTCTATGCCGGCGCGTGGTTCGCCGTCTCCGCGCGGTTCCTTGGTCACCGTCCGGTTCGATCGGCTGTCAGAGGCTGCCTGCGTCGGTCGGCGACCGCGGCGGCTACCCTCGTGTCTGCGAAGGCTCAGCCGCAGCCGAGGCAGGCGCAGAGATGAGCGGCCATGGCGCGATCAAGCGCGGGAAGAGCGGCAGTGAAGGCGTCAGGCCGGGCGAGGGCGGCGCGCGCTTGTGCCAGCAGTTCGCGCGTCGCTTCCGCGTGGTCGATGCCTATCAGCCGCCCGTCTCGCACCACGGTGCGGCCGGCGACCACGAGTTCGCGGATGTGACGCGCCGTCGCCCGCGCGAAGAGGAGATCGAGCGGGTCGAGCTCCGGCAGGAGCCGATCCGCGTCGAGGGCGGCCGCGTCGCGCAGCAGGAGGTCGGCCGGTTCGCCGACGGCGATCGTTCCCCCGTCGCGACGGCCTGTCACCGTTTCGCGGCCATTCCGAAAGGCGAGGTCCAGCATGCGTGCGCGGGGAATCGCCTCGTCGAAGCCCCAGCCGCGATGCAGCGCCCAAAGCAGGCGCATCTCGCGCAACCCATCATCGTCCTCGTCGAAGGCCATGCCGTCGATGCCGAGCGCGACCCGACAGCCGCGGCGCAGCATCTCGGCCACCGGCGCGATTCCCGAGCGCAAGCCGAGATTCGATGACGTGTTCACCGCGATGGTCGCGCCAGAGGCGGCGATGCATTCGAGCTCCTCAGGCCGCGCCCAGACGCAGTGCGCGAGCGTCAGTCGCGGCGAGAGAAGTCGGAGTCGCTCGAGATGCCGGACAATTCCGCCCGCGCCCCCATGGGTGCGATCAGCCCAGTCCCGCTGATAGCGGGTCTCCAGCAGCTGCATGTGGATCCGTCTTCCAGTGCGGGCCGAGGCCTCGGCAATCGCCTCCAACA
Source organism: uncultured Elioraea sp. (assembly GCA_937927455.1). Lineage (GTDB taxonomy): Bacteria > Pseudomonadota > Alphaproteobacteria > Acetobacterales > Acetobacteraceae > Elioraea. Next base: position 10,631 of record CALBEG010000168.1, read on the forward strand.
GGGCGTCGCTGCACCATTGCGGTCCGGCCGGCCCATACTGTACCGATACCGTGTCGGACTCGATCCGATCCGCCACAGAATCGACGAGCGCGATCCATTCAGCTGCGGGGAGTGGTGGCCGCACCAGCCGCGACGCGATTGCCACCCGGTCGGCGGCGGAGAGGCCGGCCAGAAGCGGACCGTGGTCGCCATAGACGAGCGGGTTCTGATCACGCATCGCGACCGCGAAGCCGATCCGCACCCCGATGTCGCGCGCTGCGCGCGCAACCTCCGCCGCCTCATCGGGAAGCGGCATCGGGCCGAAGGGGCGGGTGTAGTGCACCATCACCGCGCCCGCGCTGCCGAGCGCGGCGCGGCCAAGCGCAAACGCCGCGGCAAGATAGGGGTCGAGCGGCGGCAGGATGGCCAGGTGGTGCAGCCAGGTCTCGAGCGGGAGGTGTGCAGCGCCGAGGCTTGAGGAGCGCACCGGGCGCGCATGGTTATGCGCGTTGACGAGAGCTGGCAGCACCAGGAGCGACGGGTCGGCCGCCGGTTCGGGGCCAACGGCAGCGATCCGTCCCTCGACGATGCTCAGCGCGACATCACGCCGCGCGTGGTCCGGGCGGCGACGGTGCGGGCGGCGATGCGTCTCCGCCCCGCCTCTTCCGTCACGCTCGCAGCGGGGCCAGCACGCGTTCGGAGGCGGGCGGCGGGAACGTGCGGTTGAACACCTCCGCCGGCGCTAGCGTGCGGGGCAGCTCGAACACCTCCACCGTCTGCGCGATCGCCTTGACGAGACGGGTGTCGTCGAGATCGCCCGCACCGAGCCGGACCGCCTCGGGGGTCGCGATCACGCTGCGCCAGGCGTACTCGATGCGCTGGCGTTCGATGTCCTCGCTGAAGTTGGGCTCGATTCGCGCCATCAGCCGAGCTCCGTCGGCGGGGGCGCGACCCACCTCCAGCATCGCGCCATTCACCACCGCAACGAGCGCGCGCACGGCTTCTGGGTTGTCGCGCAACAGGCGCTGGCTGACCATCACGCCGTTCGAGTAGGCGGCGATGCCATGATCGGCGAAGACGAACCAGAGAAAGTCGCGATCGGGGTTCTGCCGCATGCCGCCCGAGAGCTGCCAAGGATACTTGTCGCCGAAGCCCTTGAGCCAGACCCGCGCCAGCAGCGCCTCGGCGCGGTCGCGATATTCGCCCCGCTTGTTGCGCCGCCACGCCGAACGGAAGGGCGCGACGATCTTCAAGGGCAGCATGACGTTCTGACGCACGGTGAGCCAGGGCAGAAGCGTGGCGTTCTGGTAGGCCATGCCGATGCGCAGTGGCTCGGTGCCGACTTCGCGCCCGGCGACGATCACGGTGCCCGAGGAGGGCGGCAGGAGGCCGGAGACGAGGCGCAGGATGGTGCTCTTGCCGCAGCCCGAGGGGCCGACAAGGGCGACGAAATCCCCGCGCGCGAGAGCAAGCCGCGTCTCGGCGAGCGCGGTGACGCAAGCCTCGCCACGACCGAAGCGGACGCTCACGTCCTCGAGCGCGATCAGCGGGCGCGGACGCAAGAGGCCAGCAGGCGGGGCGGAGGCGAGGGGAGGCGAGGCGTGCACCGGGGTTTCCGCCGTCATGCCGCAGACCTTGTCGAGGCGACGCGCGGCGCGAGGCGGTCGATGGCGAGATCGGCGGTGCGCGGAACGGGTGCGGGCATGCGCTGGATCTCCGTCACCGGCCTGCCCCAGCCGGCCGATTCGGAGACGAAACGACGATCTCTCTGCACAAACCTGCCACGCACCAGGGTGTGGACGGAAACCCCCGTGACCGTCACGCCGTCGAACGGCGTCACCTTCGCCCGGCTGTGCAGAGCGTGGGCGCGAATCGTCTCCGTCCGTTTCGGGTCGACGATCGCGACGTCGGCGTGCGCGCCCGGCGCGATCCGGCCCTTGGTCGGCCACAACCCGAACGCCTTGGCCAATGCTTCGGCGGTGAGCCTCACATACTGCGCGATGCTCAGCCGCCCACGCGCGACCTCGCGAGCATCAGGGGCATCTGCGTCTCCGCGCCCGGAAAGCTACAGTCGGCCCGCCAGATCGGCAGGCGCGCCTTCTCCTCCGCCGTGTGCGGCGCATGGTCGGTCGCGATCATGTCGATCACTCTAGAGCGAAGGGCGTGCCAGAGCGCGTCCCGGTCCTGGATCTCGCGCACCGGCGGGGTGACCCGCATGAGAGGCCCGAGGCGGCCGTAGTCCTCGGCCGACAGGAGGAGAGCAGGGGCAGGTCTCGCCGGTGACGTCCACCCCGCGCTCCTTCGCCTCGGCGAGCGGACGGAGCTCGGCTGCCGAGGAAATGTGCAGGACGTGGATGCGCGCGCCCGTCCATTCGGCAAGGGAAGCGGCGCGTCCGATAGCCTCGACGGCGACCACAGCGGGCCGCGCGAGCAGATGGTCGAGCGGGTCATTCCGCCCCGCCGCCGCCAGGCGTGCCTGACGACGGGCCATGATCGTCGCCTCCTCGGCGTGCAGGCTGATGCGAAGCCCCGATCGCGCGATGATCTCGAAGCCCTCGAGCATCGCCCCTGTCGAGGGTGCCGGCAGATCGCCGAAGGTGTTGCCCATAAAGCATTTGAAGGCGTTGGCTCCGGCCGCGATCAGGCCCTCGAGCGCGTCGAGATTGTCCTCGGCGAGCAGGCCGTAGAGGCTGAAATCGACCGAAGACGTGGCGGCGAGCGCGCGCTTCTCGACGAGCCCACCGCACTGCGGGTGGGCGGGTTGGTGTTCACCATTTCGAACACCGTCGTCACGCCGCCCGTCGCCGCCGCGGCGGAACCGCTCGTCCAGTCCTCCTTCTGCGTATAGCCCGGTTTGCGGAAGTGCACATGGACGTCGATCGCGCCCGGCAGTACGAGCAGCCCGCGCGCATCGAGGTGCGCGAGCGCGGGCGGCATCGCCTCCGGCGCACCAACCGCGACGATCCGCTCGCCCGCGATCGCGACGTCGGCCGTGACCGAGGCCTCGCCGCCCACCACCGTGCTGCCGGTGATCACGAGATCGGCGACGAAGCACGTTGGATCCATTGCGTGCATGGATCGTTCCCCTAGAGCATCGCCCAGCCGCCATCGACGGGCAGGTCGACGCCGGTGATCTGCCGCGCCGCGCGCTCGGAGGCGAGGAAGAGGCAGGCCTGGGCGGCATCCTCGGCGGTGGAGATGCGCCTCAGCGCGTAGTCCTCGGCATGACGCCGGGCCGCCTCCTGCTCCGCGATGCCGAGCCTCGCCGCCAACTCCCGACACACCTTCTCGCGCAAGCGCGGGCCGTCGACCATGCCGGGAGCCACGGTGTTCACCGCGATCCCGTGCGGGCGTAGCACGAGGGCGAAGGACTTGATGATGCCGCGCAGCCCCCACTTGGAGGCCGAGTAGGCGAGCCGCCCGGCCCGGCCGCGCATCCCGAAGGTGCCGCCGACCGCGACGATCCGGCCCGACCCCTGTCGCACCATGACGGGCGCGACCGTAACGATGGCATTGAACACCCTGCGCATATTGAGGTCGACGATCTGGTCGAACTCCTCCTCGGTCGTCTCGAGACCCGACTTGCCGATCGGGCTCGTACCCCGCGCGATGGCGACGAGGAGGTCGATGCGGCCGAAGCGGGCCGACGCCGCTTCTGCCGCAGTGTGGCAGGCCGCACCGTCGGTCACGTCGCAACCGGAGACGATCGCCTCCGTTCCACGGGCAGCGAGGTCCGCGGCGAACGGTTCGATGGCGGAAAGATCGCGTCCCCACAGCGCGAGCCGGCAGCCTTCGGCAGCGAAGCCGCGCGAGATCGCCTCGCCCATGCCCTTGGCTGGTCCGGTGATGGCGCAGACCTTGCCGGCGAGTTCGAGCTCCATCCCCGTTCAGCTCGCCACGCGCGTGATGCGTTCGGCGAGCGGGGGTAGGAAGTCGCGCAGGAAGACCTCGGCCATGGCGGGGCGACGCGGCAGGGCCTGCGCCCGCACGATGATGTCGATGCCGCGCTCGAAGCGCTCATCGACCACATCGCCGAGCCCGATGTGCGCGATCTCGGGGTGGTTGATCTCGTCGCGCACGGTGGCATCGAGGCGCGCACGCTCGACCGCGACGTCGCTCAGCGGTTCGCGCCGCGCGACGGCGGCGACCGCCGCGTCCGGTTCGGCCAGCATGGCGGCGAGCCCGCTTTTGATGCCGCGCAGGAGGCCACGCACCGCCTGGGGGTTGTTTCGCGCGAGGCTGCGGGAGACGACGATGCAGTTAGAAGAGAGGTCCATCCCATCATCGCCGTAGGTGATGAACCGCTAGGCCTGGTCGGCATCGGTGCCGATCAGCCGGGCCGAGAAACGGATGGTGTTGATGAAGCCGAAGACGCCGTCGACCTGGCTGCGGTTCAGCATCGGCTCGCGCAGCTGCTACTGCATGTTCACGATGGTCACCTTCGACGCATCGATGCCGGCGAGACGGGCGGAGGCGGGAAAGAGCCGCAGCGCCCCGTCGTTGGCGGGGCCGCCGAGGGTGCGGCCCTCGAGGTCCTTCGCCGTGCGGATGGGCCCATCGGCCCGCACCGCGAGGCAGAAGGGCGGGCGGTTGTAGAGCATCATCACGTCGAAGGGGGCCTCGGCCGGCCGGGTGGCGGCGAGCGCCACCGTGGCGTTGATGTCGCCGAAACCCAGATCATAGGCGCTCGTGGCCACCTTGGTCACCGCCGCCGCCGAGCCCTCGCCCTGGTCCATTGCGACCTCGAGCCCCTCCTCGCGCCAGAAGCCCCGGTCCTCGGCGAGGAAGAACAGGCCCTGCAGGCCCTGATAGCGCCAGTTCAGGACGAACTTCAGCCGCGTGCGCGCTTGGGCGACGGCGGGTGCAGCAACGGGTGAGGCGAGGGTGCGGTGAGCGCGGTGGCGAGGAACGAGCGGCGATTCATGCGGCACCTTTCATGACGGCCGGGTTGGCATCGAACGAGGTGCCGTGTGGTCTGGCGACGTTATCGTCCCGCTAGCAGAGGATCGCGACCGGGAAAAGACGCGCAACCCCATGCTGCGCGTGCCTGGCCGCGCCGTCGATGCGTCCGCTCCGCCTCGGGCGGGGAGTGGGCTTGGCGAGCGCCGGGTGCGGGATACGGTTTCCAAACGAACAAGACCGCGCCGGGATTTCCCGACGCGGCCTGGAAGAGCAAGCGGCCGTCCAGCGCTCAGCGGAACGGCGGCGAGTACATCAGCCCGCCCTTGGTCCAGAGCTCGTTGATACCGCGCTGAATGCCCAAGGGCTTGACGTTGCGCTCGAAGCTCTCGCCGTAATTCCCGACCTGCTTGATGATGGTGTAGGCCCAGCGGTTGTCGACGCCGAGCATCTGGCCGAAGCCACCCGTTGCTCCGACGAAACGCTGGATGGCGGGGTTGGTGCTGGTGAGGTGCTGGTCGATGTTCTCCGAGGTGAGGCCGAGCTCTTCCGCCTCGATCATGGCGAAGTGGGCCCAGCGCACGAGATCCGCCCAGCGGTTGTCGCCGTGGCGGACGACGGGGCCGAGCGGCTCCTTCGAGATGACTTCGGGCAGGATGACGTATTCCTCAGCGCGCGGGCCTTGTGAGGCGCGCACGGAGGCAAGGCCGGAAACGTCCGTGGTGAGTGCGTCGCAGCGGCCGGCGAAGAAGGCGGCGTTCACCTCCTCCAGTCTTTCGATCACCACGGGTGTGAAGCGGAGGGTGTTGGCGCGAAACCAGTCGGTCAGGTTGAGCTCGGTGGTGGTGCCGGGCTGCACGCAGACGGTCGCACCGTCCAGCTCCTTGGCGGACTTCACGCCGAGCGAGCGTTTCACCATGAAGCCCTGACCGTCGTAGAAGTTGACGCCGAGGAAATCGAGCCCGAGCGAGGTGTCGCGCGCGAGGGTCCAGGTTGTGTTGCGCGCCAGCATGTCGACCTCGCCCGATTGGAGAGCGGTGAAGCGCTGCTGGGCGGTGAGCGGCACGTAGCGCACCTTGGTGGCGTCGCCGAACATGGCGGCCGCGACGGCGCGGCAGAGATCAACATCGAGGCCGCGCCACACGCCCTGGCTGTCTGGCGCGGCGAAGCCGGCAAGTCCGGTGTTCACGCCGCAGTTCACCACGCCGCGGGCGCGCACTGCGTCGAACGTGCTTTGCGCCTGGGCCAAGGCGGGGGCGGCGGCAAGGGAGAGGCCGACCGCGGTCGCGGCGGCAAGCAAGGTCCTGCGCATGAGAGCGGCTCCCTGTTGGTTGCTCTGAAGCCTCCCCGCGACCCGGACGCGGGGACCAACTCTCCCTTACGCGCAAGCGGGGGGCGCGATCAACGCCAGTCGCAGCCCGGGTATGAGCCCGCTGCGGGGTTTCAGCGCGGAGCGAGGATGGCGGGCAGCAGGCGGCGGGAGGCGGCGCGGGCGCAGGTCTCGAACACGCCCAAGTCGCGGAAGGGGTCTTCGGCGGCGGCTCTGGCGCGCACAAACACGCCCCCGGCAGCCGCGATCCCGCCCTCGAGCATCAAGTTGTCGGAAAGGCCGAAATCCTCGATGTCCATCTGGTCAGGATCATCAAGGACGCGCGCTGCATAGTCGCGCGGATCGTTCGTATAGGCGTAGAGGCCGAGACCCAGGCCGCGCGCGAAGCCGAGTTCGTACACGGTGCCCGCATCCGCCGAGGCGCCGCGGAAGGGTGTCAGGTTGGCGATGATCGCGACACAGGAACGGATCAGCGCCTCGTTGGCGGCGGCGATGGCGAAAGCGCGGTCGCTGCGCTCCTGCGCTGCCGGGGCGGGCGCGTCGAGCAGGGGGCAGACCCCGATCAGGCCAAGCCGCGCGCAAATCGCCTTCTTGCGCGCGAGCACGGTTTCCGCATCGGGCAGGAACACCTCAGGCCCGGCCAGATAGATTCGCGGTGACTCCACGGCCGGGCGGGGAACGATCATCGCCGCGGTCAGTGCAAGCGCTGCGGGCGGCCGAGCCCGCGCTGGCGGATGACGAGAGAGACGCCGTCCTCCGCCGGTTCGATCGCCTTCTCCCCGGTGCGCGGCAGCGGCACGCCGGCGAGCCGGCACCAGCCGACCAGGACCGCGGTCAGCTCCTCGGCATCGAGCGTGCAGTCGCGATAGAGCCCCCCTCTGCGCCTCCAGCGCGCCACCACCACCGCCTCTTCGCCGACCTCGTCCTCCGGTGTGGCCATCCGCACGCTGTCGAGTTCGGCATCGGGCATTTCGAGCCGGATGAGGTCGGCCACCGTCGCGCGCACCGCCTCGGCGATCAGATCCGTGCCGAAATCAATCCGTCGGTACTCCCGAAAACGCATGCTCAGGCTCCCCAATTCCGGATCGTGCTGCTCGCTCCGGCTTTCCGGAGCTTGCAACTCCATCCTGCATCGTCAACAATGCGTCAAAGTAGCGTTAACCATCAAGCTACCTGCGGTTGCCCTCGCCTGACTGCTCCTCCCGCCACCGCTGGCGTAGGCGCGCACTCGCGCCAAGCCGAAGGCTGCGCTCGATGAAGGCGTTGAGCTCGCCCTGAACCGCACGCGCCGCCACCGCGTCAGCATAGAGGCCCGGCCATTTCTGGGCGAGCCAAAGATAGGCGGTGCAAGCCCGGGCGGAACGCTCGGCTTGAGCGAGGTCGGCCGGGTCGTCGGCCACCCAGCGCGAGAGGAGCCGCCGCGGCGGAGCGGGCGCGGCCACGGGGGCGCCATGCGCATGTCGCCGGGCCCAGGCGAGCAGGGCGGAGGCGGAGAGCCGGTCGCGCAGGTCGATCGGACAGCCGAGATAGCCCAGGCTCTCGCGCAGAGGGAGCCGGGCGGCAGCGCAGACCTCGGCAAGGCGAATGGCCTCGTCGAGGCGGGACAGCGCAAAGCCAGCACCCGGCCAGCGGAACCGCTCTGCGACCACCGTCAACACGCGAAGCAAGGAAGGCTGGCCGAGCCGCCGCCCTATGTCCAACAGTTGCGCTTCGCGCGGCAGCACGCGCATCGGTCCCTCGAGCGGGGGAGGCGGGTGGTCGATGGCGGCGGCGATCGGCTCCAGATCCTCCCCGCCGAGCACGCCGACAAAGCCTTCGGGATAGATGCCGTAGCGACCGGCGCGGCCAGCGATCTGGCGAATAAGGTGTGGCCCGAGCCCGCCATATTTGGTG
>CALBEG010000169.1 GCA_937927455.1 uncultured Elioraea sp.
TCGTGATCGAGGGCTATCGCCGCGCGGATGGCTTGTTCGACATCGAGGCGCGGCTGACGGACACCAAGAGCTACGGTTTCGCCAGCGAGGATCGGGGCCGCATCGAGGCGGGCGAGCCGCTGCATGGGATGCTGATGCGCCTGACCATCGATGCCGAGATGCGGGTTGTTGCTTGTGAGGCGAACACGGAATTCGCCCCCTACGCGATCTGCCCAGCGATCACGCCGAACTTCGCTGCCCTGGCTGGTCTCAGGATCGGGCCGGGGTGGATGCGCGCGGTTCGCGAGCGGGTGGGTGGGGTGAAGGGCTGCACACACCTGGTCGAGTTGCTCGGTCCGATGGCCACGGTGGCGTTCCAGACCCTGATCGTGCTCCGCCAAGAGGTGCCTACGGACGAGACCCGCCCGCCGGCGCTGCTCAACACCTGCCACGCCTACGCTGCGGACAGCCCCGTCGTGGCGCGGCGCTGGCCACGCTTGGCTCAGGCGGTGCGGGCGACCATGCCGGGAGGGGAGGGGCAGAGCCGGGAGGTGTTGGAGGGGAGCGCGGACGAGGACCCGCGCGATGTGCGGGCGGCGGAGGGGACGGCGCCTCGTTGAGGGTGCCTCCATGCCCGACCGTGGCAGGTTCGGGTCCAGGCGGAAAGCGATCGAGGCATGGGCCGCCACTTGCGAGGCGAAACGGGCTCAGATCGCGGTGCCGGCCGTGACCCGTCCGGCCCTTCGCTGACGAGACGCTTGCCCGTCAGCAGGCCCTTGCGCTGCCGGGACCGGAGGCAGCGGGGTCACCGCCCGTTGCACCGTCCACGCGCGCCCGGGCCAGGCCCGTGCGGCGCGATCGTCAGCCGATGCGTCGCGGCACCGTCCCTGCGCGCCTGGGCGGGGTGCCGTCGCCTCCGCCGCTGTGCGGCGTGGCACGGCCGGTGCTCCGCACCGCACCAGCCAACCCGTCGCGGCCAGACGCGTCAGCACCTCCGACCGTGGCTTCGGCCGACGGCTTGCCCGGCTTGCGCTCTGACAGTGGCCAGGATCTGGCCTGGATGCACTGCGGGCGATTTGCGCATCACCACCCCTCCTCCGCCGCCTCCGGGCCTCTCTGCCGCTCGGCCTCCCTGCGCCCTCTTCCCCCGGCATGGGGCTGCAGTCGCGTGTCGAGGAGGAATCTGCGTGGAGCATCGTCTGCAGCGAACCCTCGACCGAGGCAAAACGACGCGCACCGTCTCGCGGTCGATCGTCGCCGTGTGAGTTGGCTCGGCGTCGTGCAGCGCCCCCTCGTGCACTGGCTTGTGACCCCGCCGCGACGACCAGCCGGGTGCAAGGCCGAGCGCAGCCCACTCACCGCTCGACGCTGCCCCCCGCCACGCCAAGGCGCGCAAGCCCGCGCCGCGACGGGAACCGATCGCGCGGTCAGGCTACGGCGCGGTCTTCGCCTCCGCGGCGCGTGTTCCCGCGACGCTGGACCTTGGTCGACAGGCCGTGTCCTGCGGCGGCATGCCCCTCGTCCGTCGCAGCGGCGCGGAAATACTGCACGATGAACACGCGCATGGCCGAGGTGCGGCCTCCGGGAAGCCCCGAGCGCTCGAGCCGTCTGCACAGTTCCGACGGCGTGGTGCCCTCGCGGCGGCAGATTTCGGCCAGCGCATCCCACAGCTCGGGCTCCAGCCGCATCGAGGTGCGACCACGCTCGGCGACGATGTTGCGGTTGACGAGTGTGCTTCTCGGCATGAACCAACCCTCCGTCCGGGTGGCATCATGCCGGCGTAAGCCTTAAACCAAGGTTGAAGCGCACCCGGTTCCGGCTCAGCCCTCGCCCGGCGCGCGCAGATCGAGCCCCAAGGCATGCAGGCCGGTCGCGAATTCATCGGCCAGCGCCTCGTGCACCGCACGCGACCGCGCAACTTTCGGCATGCCGCTGAACGAGGCGGACACCATGCGGATGCGGAAATGCGTCTCGCCCGCCTCCTGCGCCCGCCCCGGATGGTCGGCGCCGATCCGGTGCGCATGCCCGGCGTGGCGCGCGCTGTCGTCGAGGATCTCCAACACCGACGGCGCAAAAGCGGCCTCCAGCCGCGCCTTCATGCGCTGAGCCCGTGGTCCGTTCATCTCCTTGCGTCCCTTCCTTGCGGCCCCTGGGGCCCGCCGCCATAAGAAGGCGATGCACGGCGGTGCCGCCAGATCCCGACGCTACTACGCGCCCGACCCGCGCGCCGAGGCCGAGCCACGCATATGCGACTCGCCCGGCTGCACGGCGCCCGGGCTCTTCCGCGCACCGAAGTCGCGCGACGCGCTCAACCAGTACTGGTGGTTCTGCCTCGACCACGTGCGCGACTACAACCGCTCCTGGGACTACTACAGGGGCATGACGCCGGCGCAGATCGAGGCGGAACTGCGTCGCGACGCGACCTGGCAGCGGCCCTCCTGGCCGCTGGGGCGTTTCGGCGCGTTCGAGGACGCCTTGGCCGACCCCCTGGGCGTGCTGACGCGCCCCCGCCCCCGCCCGCAGCCGAAACGCGACGAGGCACCGCCCGCGCTGCGCCGCCCTCTCGCCGTGCTCGGCCTCGATTGGCCGGTCGCGCGCGAGGACGTGAAGAAGCGCTACAAGCATCTCGCCCTCGCCCATCACCCCGACCGGCACGGCGGAGCGCCGGAAGCGGAGGAGAAACTGAAGGAAATCAACGCCGCCTACGCCGCGCTGATGCGCGCGCTGCGCACCGCGCACGAGTGAGACCGGCGCGGCACGACCTTCGCATTCCCGGAAGCGGGATTTAGACTATCGCACTGCATGACGATCGGACAGGACGCATGGACACGGTGACACAGCGCGCGGATGCACGGCCAACATCGGCCATCGACCTGCCCGATCTCCGCGTGCGCGTGGATCAGACCTTCGGTTTCCCCTCAGACATGGAGGTACCCGCCTTTTCAGTGCGTACCGAACACGTGCCGGATCTCGACGAGGCCTACCAGTTCGATCGCGAGACCACCTTGGCGATCCTGGCGGGGTTCGCCCACAACCGGCGCGTCATGGTGCAAGGCTATCATGGCACCGGCAAATCCACCCACATCGAGCAGGTCGCCGCCCGCCTCAACTGGCCCTGCATCCGGGTGAACCTCGATTCCCACATCTCGCGTATCGACCTGATCGGCAAGGACGCGATCGTGCTGCGCGACGGCAAGCAGGTGACGGAGTTCCGCGAAGGCATCCTGCCCTGGGCCCTGCAGCATCCCTGCGCGCTCGTCTTCGACGAATACGACGCCGGCCGGCCCGACGTGATGTTCGTCATCCAGCGCGTGCTGGAGGTCGAGGGCAAGCTCACGCTGCTTGATCAGAACCGGGTGATCCGCCCGCACCCGGCGTTCCGTTTGTTCGCCACCGCCAACACAGTCGGGCTCGGCGACACGACGGGGCTTTATCACGGCACACAGCAGATCAACCAGGGCCAGATGGACCGCTGGAACATCGTCGCCACCCTCAACTACCTGCCGCAAGAGCAGGAGGTCGAGATCGTGCTGGCGAAGCTGAAGATCGATCCGAACGACC
>CALBEG010000170.1 GCA_937927455.1 uncultured Elioraea sp.
CGCGGTCAGCCCGCACCCTCCGGCCGTGACCTGGCCAAGACCCGGGACGGAAGGCACCAGGCACTCGAGGCGGACTGGAGGGTACCGGGCCGTTCCACCGCTGCCTTCGGGTCACACACTGGCCCGATGCTGCCCGCGCAAGCACGCACGATGGAGGATAGCGCGATCATCCCTCACCTGCCTTTTCGTCCCTGTTTCCGTCCCGGACGCGGAGAACAGCCGCGGGCGGGCCTGAGGGGAAGGGGGGGCCAGCGCCCGTCCGCGCTGGTCAGAGCGCTGCGACCTCGAGCCGATCCCCCCTCTCCCTCGCCTCATGCGCGGTCTGGGCAGGCTCGCGCAGCACGTAGCCGCGGCCCCAGACGGTGCCGATCAGCTGCTCACCCGTTGCTTCAGCGAGCTTCTTGCGCAGCTTGCAGACGAACACGTCGATAATCTTGATCTCCGGCTCGTCCATGCCGCCGTAGAGGTGGTTGAGGAAGGCCTCCTTGCTCAACACCGTGCCGCGGCGAAGCATGAGAAGCTCGAGGATCGAGAACTCCTTGCCCGTCAGATGGACGGGCTTGCCGTTCACCAGAACCTCGCGCGCCCCGAGGCGCAATTCGATCGGACCTACCCGCAGCGTCGGTTCCGCGAACCCCTTGGCGCGACGGACGATGGCGCGAAGCCTGGCGAGAAGCTCCTCGCGATCGAACGGCTTGACCAGATAGTCATCCGCTCCCGTCTCGAAGGAGCGCACCTTCGTTTGCTGATCGGACAGGCCGGAGAGCACCAACACCGGCGTGGCGTTCTTCATCTGCCGCATTTCGCGGATCACGTCCGCGCCCTTCATGTCGGGCAGCAGGAAATCGAGAATGACGATGTCATACTCGTAGGTGCGCACGTGGTCGATCGCCTCATCGCCGGATGCGGCGTGATCAACGACGATCTGAGCCGATTGCAGCATCAGCGCGATCGTGCGTGCGGAAACCGGATCGTCTTCAACCAAAAGAACCCGCATGGCACCACCCTTCCCGTCTGATGTCGGAACGATACTACCTACGGGTGTATCGCGCAAGAGAAAAAATCGAGACGCGCGCATACCATGGCGCCGAACTATCGATCCAGGCGGCAGAGGAGGCACAGAGGCGCAATAAAAACCGAGGCCCATCTCACGGTGCGATCGTATGCGCGCGCGCCGAGCGATCACACGCCCCAAGAGACTGCGCACCGCCTCAGCCCGATCGTCAGTACCCGACGGCGCGCGGCAGGCCGAGCGGCAAGCCGCCCGCCGCCGCACCGGACGGGCGCTCGCTCGGCGCACGCCAACGGTCCATCGGCGCCTCCGGGGCGGCGATGCCACCGCCCGCAACAAGCCCCTGGCGCGCCAGGCAGCGAACGAATGCGGCACGGCGGGCGGCCTCGCGTTCCAGACGAAACGCATCAGCCGAGGTCGAGGGCGGTGATGCCCCCGCCAGGGCCTTGAGCGCGGGATCAGCCTCTACCTCGGTTCGACACGCCGCCAGCCGCGGATCATCCTCGGCCACGCCGGGCGGGGCAGGAAGACCAACGGGCCCGCCGCAGGCGGCGAGCAGACAGGCAGCCAAGAGCCGCTTCACCCCGTTGTCTCCGCCACCCAGTCGAGGATCAGTCGACGCGCGATGCTGTCCGGCCGGGGCAGCCGGATCCGCACCCGCTCGGGCTGCCGCAACTCCTCCCGCGAGAACCACCGAGCCTCGGCGATCTCGTCAGCGTCGAGCGCCAGGGTCGGATCATGTGCCTCCGCCCGGAAGCCGAGCATGATGGAGGATGGAAACGGCCAGGGTTGCGACGAGTGATAGCGGACAGCACGCACGCGCAGCCCAACCTCCTCCAACACCTCGCGTACCACGGCCTCCTCCAGACTTTCCCCCGGCTCAACGAAGCCGGCGAGGGTGGAGAACATGCGCGCGACGGGAAAACGCCGGTTGTGGGCGAGCAGGGCCCGCTCCTCCCCGCCCATCCGGCAGGTCACCAGCATGATCACCGCCGGGTCGGTGCGCGGAAAGTGCGCAGCGCCGCAGCCCGTGCATCGCATGACGTGACCCGCGCTGCGCGGCTGGCAAGCCGCCCCACACACGCCGCAGAACCGTTGGCGCGACCGCCAGTGCATCAGGGCACGGGCATGGGCGAGAATGGCCGCCTCAGGGGCAGACAGAAGTCCCGCCGCCTCGCGCAGGTCGGCAAAAGCCGCCCCCTCCAGCCCACCAAGCAGGGCGAGCGGCTCCTCCTCGGCGGAAAGGTCGACCGCAAACACCGCCCTCGCCTGATCAAGCCCGAGCAGCGCCCAGGGCCGGTCGGCCACCGCCAGCCTCGCGGCGAGCGAGGCCGAAAGAAGGACAGCCTCCGCCCCCTCCGGCCGCAGCCGCATCAGGCTGCGCGACCGCCAGACCGGAACGAACAGCGCGCAGGGAGCGTGCAGATGCGCTTCGAGGAAAGCTGCATCGTCGCGACGGTCTGAGACGCGATCAAGCGGGCTTCCGCTGTAGGGATTGGCACGGAACGGAACCGTCATGGGATGCCCCGACCGTGCCACGCCCCCCGAACCTCGTCCACTCAAACCCCTGCCGGGTCGGGGTTGGCGCAATGGCACCGCCCCGTGCTACAACGGTGGTGGGAGATCGGCGACGGACGGGCTCCTCGCCAACCCGGCCAGGTCCGGAAGGAAGCAGCCGTAACGGGTTCTTGCCCGGGTCGTGACGCCGGTCTCCCGCCCCCGCACGAGCCCGGTCCAGGGAGCGCCTCGTCCGCGCATGTCCGACCTGTTCGGCACGCCCTCCGACCCGCCCGAGACCAACCCTTCCTCGCCAAGCCTGTTCGGCGACAGAACCCCCCGGCCTGCCGCAGACGCCACAGCTGCCGCGCCCTCTCCGCCCACCTATCGCGTGCTGGCGCGGAAATACCGGCCGCAGACCTTCGAGTCGCTGATCGGCCAGGAGGCGCTGGTGCGCACCTTGACCAACGCCTTCGCGTCGGGCCGCATCGCGCACGCCTACATGCTCACCGGCGTGCGGGGCGTGGGCAAAACCACCACCGCCCGCATCATCGCCCGCGCGCTCAATTGCACCGGGCCCGATGGCCTGCGCACCAGCCCCACCGTCTCACCCTGCGGCGTGTGCGACGCCTGCCGGGCCATCGCCGAGGACCGCCACCCGGACGTGCTCGAGATCGATGCCGCCTCCAACACCGGCGTGCAGAACGTGCGCGAGACGGTGATCGAGGGCGCGCGCTACGCCCCCCTCTCCGCGCGCTACAAGGTCTACATCGTCGACGAGGTGCACATGCTCTCGACGGCAGCGTTCAATGCGCTGCTGAAAACCCTCGAGGAGCCGCCGCCGCGCGTCGTCTTCCTCTTCGCCACCACCGAGATCCGCAAAGTCCCCGTCACCGTCCTTTCGCGCTGCCAGCGCTTCGACCTCCGCCGCATTCCAACCGCCACGCTCACCGCCCATTACGCGGAGATCGCCGGCCGAGAGGGGGTAGCGGCGGAACCCGAGGCACTCGCCCTGATCGCTCGCGCCGCCGACGGGTCAGTGCGCGACGGGCTCTCCCTGCTCGACCAAGCGATCGCGCTCGCCGGCGACGGCCCCGTCACGGCGGAGGCCGTGCGCAGCATGCTCGGCCTCGCCGACCGTGCCCGGGTTTGGGATCTGTTCGAGGCCGTGATGGCCGGGCGCCTCGCCGAGGCGCTCGACCTGCTCGCCGAGGCGCACGCGGCGGGGGCGGATCCCGGGGTGGTGCTGCAGGATCTCCTCGCCGTCACCCACGCCGTCACCCGCGGCAAGGCGGTGGGAACCGCCGCAGTCTCCTCAGCGATGACGGAGGAGGAGCGCGAACGCGCGCCCCGCCTGGCAAAACGCCTGTCGCTGCCCGTGCTCGGGCGCGCCTGGCAGATGCTGCTCAAGGGGCTGGCGGAAACGAATGAGGCGACCGACCGGCTCGCTGCCGCCGAGATGGCGCTGATCCGGCTCGCCCACGTGGCCGACCTTCCCACTCCCGGCGACCTCGTCCGCCGACTGATCGGCGAGGGGTCTCCCGCAGAGGCCGCGCCTGCGCCCTCTGCCCCCGCGCCAACGCGCGCCCCGGTGGCCGGCACGCCGCGCGCTGCGGGCAGCCACGCGGTCGCCACGGTGGCGGTCCCGGCCGAGGCGAAGGCGGCTTCGCTTCCTTCGCCGCGCAGCCTGGAGGACATCGCGGCGCTCGCCTCCGCACGAGGCGAGCTTCGTCTGGCCTCCTCCATCAGGGCCTTCGTCCGCCCCGTCCGCATCGCCGAGGGCCTCATCGAGTTCCGCCCCGAAGCGGATGCGCCGCGCGACCTCGCACCGCGGCTCGCCGCCTTCCTCACCGAGGCGACGGGGCGACGCTGGACGGTCGCCATCTCCGCGGAAGCCGGTGCGCCCACCCTTGCCGAACGCGATCGCCTGCGGCAGGACAAGGTGCGCGCGCGACTCGCGCAAACCCCCCTCGTGCGCGCAATTCTCGATGCCTTCCCTGGGGCAACCATCGCGGCCGTGCGCGAGGCACCGGCGATGGCAGCCCAGCCGCAGGATGGTGCAGCAGGCGACCCCGAAGCGCCAGATCTCGTGTTCGACGACGCCCTCGAGCCGGAGGACTCTCCATGAAGAACCTCGCCCAGATGATGAAGCAGGCCCAGGCGATGCAGAGCCGCATGGAGGAGATGCAGAGCCGGCTGGCCAGCCTCGAGGTCGAGGGCGCGGCCGGAGGAGGGATGGTCAAGGTGGCCATGTCAGGCCGGGCCGAGGTGCGGCGGGTGAAGATCGATCCCTCCTTGCTCGACCAAAACGAGGTCGAAGTGCTCGAAGACCTGATCGTCGCCGCGATCGCCGACGCCAAAGCGAAGGCCGAGTCTCTGGTCGCCGAGGAGGTGGCCAAGATCACCGGCGGGCTCGACCTGCCGGCAGGCTTCAAGCTGCCGTTCTGAGCCCGGCGTGCGGGCGGGGCCAGACCGGACCCCGCTTGCCTTTCCTGCGGGAACGGTCTCCCTGAGGCGATGGCCGCGGATCTCGACCCCAGCCGCTGGTTGCGCTCGGCCCGGCGCCTGCTCGGCCGAATGCCCACGATCTCGGCTCCCTTCTCCCGCATCCCCGATCAACCTGTGCTCGCCCTGCGCGACCCCTGGCCGGGCGAGCCGGGCTTGGGTGGGCAGCTGCTGAAGGGCGAAGTCCCCGTCCAGGGGACGGTGTTGCCTCTCGTTCCCGAGGCTTGGGCGGCCACGGCATGGCCTGACGTGGCGGCGGAAAGGGCGCACGGTTTCGTCTGGCTGCGCGACCTCAGGGCGCTGGGCAGCGACGCCGCGCGGCTGCGCGCCCGGGCACTGATCCTCGGCTGGCTCGAGGCCGCACCGCGCCTGCCCCCGATCGCCTTCAGCGAGGCCGCAACGGGCGGTCGGCTTGCCGCCTGGCTCGCACACTGGGATTTCGTCGCGGCCTCGGCTGACGAGCCGTTCCGGCAAGCGATGATGGCGCGGGCTTGGCAAGATGCGCGCGATCTCGCCGCTGCGCTGCCGGCTGAGACCATGGATCGGCGGGCCTTCACCGCCCTGAAGGGGCTCATCGCCGCGGGCGTCGCCCTGCCTGCTGGCGAGTCCTGGCTCGCGCGCGCGGTGCGCTTCCTGAACCAGGAGATCGAGCGCCAGATCCTGCCCGACGGCGGCCATGTCGAACGCAGCCCCGAGGGTCTTGCCGCCGTGCTGATGGAGCTCGTCGAGATCCGCGGCTGGCTCGCCACGGCGAAGGTCGGCATCCCCGACTCTCTCACCGCCGCCATTGCCCGCGCCGCACCGATGCTCGCCGCCCTTCGCCACGGCGATGGCGGCTTAGCCCTGTTCAACGGCTCGCGTGAGGGCGCGCCACCCCTCCTCTCCCTGCTCCTGGCCCAGACCGAGGCGCGCCTGCGCCCGGCGGGACGGGCACCGGCGATGCGGCTTGAGCGTCTGGCGGCGGGCCGCACCGTGCTGATCGTCGATGCCGGCGCCCCGCCGCCGCGCGGTCAGGATCGGCTGGCCCATGCCGGCACCCTCGCCTTCGAACTCTCGGTCGGGCGCGATCGCCTCATCGTCAATTGCGGTGCCGCACCCGCCGCCCCCGAAACCTGGCGCGACGCTCTGCGCGCCACGGCCGCCCACTCGACCCTGGTGATCGCTGACGTCAACTCCTCGGAACTGAAGCCCGAGGGCCTGGGCCGCCGCCCTGAGGAAGTGACTCTGCAGCGGCACGAGGCGAATGGCGCCCATTGGCTGGACGCGTCCCATGACGGCTGGCGCAAGCCCTTCGGCGCCATCCACCGCCGCCGTCTCTATCTCGGTGACAGCGGCGAGGACATTCGCGGCGAGGACGCGATCGAGGCCCCCCTGCCCCAGCCCTTCGCCATCCGCTTCCATCTCCATCCCTCGGTGACGGCGAGCCTGCAGCAGGACGGTGCGGGCGTGCTTCTGCGCACCCCGAACAACGCCGGCTTCGTGATGCGTGCCGAGGGGGCGCGCCTCTCCCTGGAGGAGAGCGTCTATGCCGGCGCCGAGGAGCGGCGGCGCACGCAGCAGATCGTGCTTTCTGGGGGGCCCGAAGACGGACCCTGCCTGGTGAAGTGGGCGCTGACACGGGCGGGGGGAGGCTGAGCCCCGGCGCATGTGCGGCATTGCCGGAATTTTCCTCCGCCGTCCGAGCGCGGCCGAGCCTCTACGGGCGCGCGCCGAGGCCATGGCCAACGCCCTCGCCCACCGCGGACCAGATGGGTCGGGCGTGTGGGTCGAGGCGGAGGTTGGCCTCGCCCTTGCCCATCGCCGCCTCGCCGTCATCGACCTCTCGCCGGGTGGTGCGCAACCGATGCGCTCGGCCTGCGGCCGCTACGCGATCACCTATAACGGCGAGCTCTACGATTACCGCGACCATCGTGCGACCCTACGCGCGCACGGCGTGGATGTCCCGGGCGAGAGCGACACCGCTGTCCTGCTCGCCGCCCTCGCCGCCTGGGGGGTTGAGGCGGCGCTGCCCCGATTCGATGGGATGTTCGCCTTCGCGCTGTGGGACGGGCCGCGCCGCACGCTCTGGCTCGCTCGCGACCATGCGGGCATCAAGCCGCTCTACTGGTGCCAATGCGCAGACGGCACGATCCTGTTCGGCAGCGAACTGCGCGCCCTCGAGGCGGCGGGTGGACTTTCCGGCGCGATCGATCCGGAGAGCGCCTCCCTCTTCCTCCGCCTCGGCCGCGTTCCCTCCCCGCGAGCGATTTTGGCTGGCGTACACCAGGTGCCACCGGGCGGCCTGCTGCGCATCCCGCTCGCCGGCACGATCAGCGACACACGGTGGTTCGACATCGTTGCCCTCGCCCGCGAGACGCCGCGTGCCGTCCTCTCGCCCGATGAGGCGGCCGAAGCGGTCGATGCGGCACTGGAACACTCCGTCCGCCGTCAGCTCGTCTCCGACGTGCCGGTCGGCGCCTTCCTCTCCGGCGGGGTGGATTCCTCCTCCGTGGTGGCGGCGATGGCCCGCATCGCCCCTGCCGCCACGCAAACCTTCACCATCGGCTTCGCCGATGCTGGCTACGACGAAAGCCCGCAGGCCTCGGCCGTCGCCCGGGCCCTCGGCATCCGGCACACGGTGCTGCCCGCGACCGAGGCAGACGCGCTCTCCCTCGCCGCCGACCTCGGCCACGTCTTCGACGAACCCTTCGCCGATCCGTCCGCGATCCCGACCGTGCTCCTCTGTCGCCTCGCCCGCGGCCACGTGACGGTGGCGCTCTCCGGCGACGGCGGAGACGAGCTCTTCGGCGGCTACCGGCGCCACGTCTTCGCGCATCGGCACTGGCCGCGGCTGGCCCGCCTTCCGCTCGGCCTGCGCCGCCTGCTTGCCGCGCTTTTGCGGGCAATACCGGAACGGTTCTGGAACGCGACGGTCGGGCGGCTTCCCGGCGCGCCGCGCCGCCCCGGTGAAACCCTGAGCAAGGTCGCGCGCGTGCTCGCAGCACGCCATCTCGACGAGGCCTACGGCCGACTTGCCGCCGTGGACGGCGCCCCTCCCCTGCCGACCGGCCTGCCCGAGGAGCCGCTGCTTCGCTTCCGCGCCGCCGATGCGGTTGGCTACCTGCCCGATGACGTGCTGACGAAGGTGGATCGCGCGGCGATGCGTGTGGCGCTCGAGGTGCGGGTGCCGATCCTCTCGCCGGAGATGATCCGCCTCGCCTTCTCGCTTGCGCCCGCGCTCCTGGTACGAGCGGATGGCGGCAAGGCCGTGCTGCGCGATGCGCTCGCCCGCCACCTGCCGCGCCGTCTTTTCGAGCGCGAAAAGACCGGCTTCTCTCCGCCGCTTGCCGCCTGGCTGCGCGGCCCTCTGCGCAGCTGGGCGGCGGATCTTCTCCATACCACGCGTCTGCGCACGAGCGGGTTCGTCGATCCCGCACGTCTCGACGCCGCCTGGGCCCTGCATAGCGCGGGACGCGATTGCAGCGCACGACTTTGGCCGGCCCTGATGCTGTCCGCCTGGCTCGAGGCGCGTGCCGCGCGATGACCAGTCCGAGACGGATCCTGCAGGTCGCCGCCATCGACTTCCAGGTGCGGCACTTCCTGCTGCCGCTCATGCGCGCTTTGCGCGACCGTGGCCACCTCGTCGAGGTCGCCGCCGCAGACGGACCGGATCTCGACCCGGCGCGCGCGGAAGGCTTCGCGATCCACCCCGTGCCGTTCGCACGCAGCCTTGATCTTGCCGCGCACCTCCGCGCCTATCGGCACTTGCGCGACCTTCTCGGCCGGCAACGGTTCGACATCGTGCACGGGCACTATCCGGTCGCGGGCCAGCTTGCGCGCCTCGCCGCGCGCGCGGCCGGTGTGCCGGAGATCGTCTACACCTCGCACGGCTACTCGTTCCTCAAGCCCGGCAATCCTCTCGTGCGGGCACTGATGTTCGCTACGGAGGCCCTCGCCGCGCGCTGCCAGACCACCTTGTTCACGCAGAGCAGCGAAGAGGCGCGCCTCGCGGTACGGCTGCGCCTTGCTTCACCGCGCGGGGCGATCACCATCGGCAACGGGGTCGATCCCGCCCGCTTCCGCCCCGCACGCGACGAGGCAGATCGCGACGATCGCGCGCGGCTTCGCGCCGAGGCCGCGACCCCTGAGACGGCGGTGGTGCTGGTCATCGTCTCGCGCCTGGTTGCGCACAAGGGTCATGCCGAACTCTTCGCCGCAGCCGAACGGCTGCCCGAGGCGTATGTGTGGGTGGTGGGCGAGCGGCTTGCCTCCGACCACGGACGTCGGATCGATGCCGTAATCGAGCGGGCCAAGGCCAGGCTCGGCTCTCGGCTTGCGCTGCTTGGGCGGAGGGCGGATGTGGAGCGCGTGCTGCGTGCGGCGGACATCTTCGTGCTGCCCTCGCATTTCGAGGGCATGCCGCGCACGGTGGCAGAGGCGATGATGAGCGGCCTGCCGGTGGTGGCGACCGCCATTCGCGGCACGCGCGAGCAGGTGGCGGAGGGCGAGACGGGACGGCTCGTTCCGGTTGGCGACGTCGGCGCGCTCGTCGCGGCGCTGCAGCCTCTCGTTGCCGATCCCGCCCTGCGCGCGCGATACGGGGCTGCCGCGCGCGCACGCGCCGAGGCGCTGTTCGATGAGCGCCTGGTGATCGCGCGCCAGATCGAAACTCTGGGCCTCTAGTGTCAGACGAGGGCGGGCTCGACCGAAGCCAGCCCGAACATCGTCTCCAGGTTCTGCACCGCCGCCCCCGCGGCACCTTTGCCCAGATTGTCCAGCCGCGCCACCAGCACGGCCTGCGCCTGCGCCTCGTTGCGGAACACGAAGAGTTCGAGCCGGTTGGTGCCGTTCAGCGCCTCTGGCTCAAGACGGAGAAGCCCCGCTGTGGCAACGACCGATACGTAGGTCGCACCGCGATAATGCGCGGCGAGGGCAGCCTCGAGGTCGCCCGCCGCGGGGCGTGCCGGCAGCGCATCGAGATGGAGCGGGATGGAGACGAGCATGCCCTGGCGGAAGTTGCCGACAGAGGGGACGAAAATCGGGCGGCGTGTGAGCTTGGCGTAGCGCACGATCTCAGGCAGGTGCTTGTGTTCGAGCCCGAGCCCGTAGAGTTCGAACGCCGGCGCCTTGCCCGTCTCGTAGGCCTCGATCATCGATCGCCCGCCGCCCGAATAGCCGGACACGGCGTTGATCGTGATCGGGAAATCGGATGGGATGAGGCCGGCGTCGATCAGCGGGCGAAGAAGGGCAATGGCCCCCGTCGGGTAGCAGCCTGGGTTGGCGACACATCTGGCCTGCGCGATCTTGTCAGGCTGGTCGGGCGACAGTTCCGGGAAACCATAGACCCAGTGCTCGGCCACGCGATGGGCGGTGGAGGCGTCGAGGAGGCGGGGGCCTCCGCCCGGCAGGGAGGCGGCGAGCGCGACCGCCTCGCGCGCCGCCTCGTCGGGCAGGCAGAGAACCGCGATATCGGCCGATGCCATGGCTTCCGCGCGCGCAACTGGCTCCTTGCGTCGCGCGGGGTCGATCGCGACGAGGCGGACATCGGGACGGTTGGCGAGCCGGTCGCGAATCTGCAGCCCCGTTGTGCCCGCTTCACCATCGATGAAGACACGGATCGGCTGCATCGTCTCGCTCCTCGCCCCTTCCGGCTGGCGCGCCGCGGCCGAACGAGAGGTGGCCTCGCCCCTCGCCGGCGCGATGCCGCCATCAGCGCTTCGAGAACTGGAAGCTGCGGCGTGCCTTGCGCCGGCCGTATTTCTTGCGCTCGACGACGCGGGGGTCGCGCGTGAGAAGGCCCGCCGCCTTGAGGATCTTGCGCAGCTCGGGGTCATAGTTCACCAGGGCGCGACTGATGCCGTGGCGCAGCGCGCCTGCCTGGCCGGAAAGCCCCCCGCCAGTGACGGTGCAGTAGACGTCGAACTGGTTGTAGCGATCAGCGACCAGGAAGGGCTGAGCGATCAGCATACGCAGCACGGGGCGGGCGAAGTACTGCTCCGCCGTCCGCCCATTCACCTCCATCTTGCCCGACCCGGGCTTGATCCAGACGCGCGCCACGGCGTCCTTGCGACGGCCCGTGGCGTAGGCGCGTCCGAGCGCGTCGCGCTTCGGCTCGCGCTTTGGCGCCTCCGCCGCGGCGGCGGTGCCGAGCCCCAGCTCTTTCAGATCGGCAAGGGAACGGACGGCTTGCGCTTCCGCAGTCATGGTCAGGCAACCTTGTTCTTGCGGTTCATGGCGGCAACGTCGAGCGGCTTCGGCGACTGGCCCTGATGCGGATGGGTCGGGCCCGCATAGACGTGCAAATTGCGCATCTGCTGCCGACCGAGTGGCCCGCGGGTGATCATCCGCTCGACCGCTTTCTCGATCACCCGCTCGGGGTGGCGCGAACCCAGGCGCTGGCCGATCGTGCGGCCCTTCACCCCTCCGGGATAACCGGTGTGCCAGTAGAACACCGTGTCGGTCGCCTTGTTGCCGGTCACGCGCACCTTCTCGGCATTGACAACGACGACGTGATCGCCGCAATCGACATGCGGCGTGAACGTAGACTTGTGCTTGCCGCGCAACCGTGTCGCGATGAGCGAAGCGAGCCGGCCCAGAACAAGGCCGTCAGCGTCAATCAGCCACCACTCCTTCTTCACGGAGGAGGGCTTGAGCGAAGGCGTGCTCTTCATCGTGTCGTTCCGCAGAACCGCGAGTGCGCGAGGCGCTTTCCCTACCCATGGGCGGCCGGGAAGTCAAGCGGGAAGCCGCTTCGAGATTGGCGGTGCTCGGATACCACACAATGCAGCCAGCTGATCTGCGAACGCGCGTCGCCGTTCTTGCCGCCGGCCGCAAGACAGGTGCGGTGGTGGCGCGCGCCCTCTGCGCGGCGGGCTTCGCCGTGCGCGCGATCGTGCGCGATGCCGCGCGGGCAACCGATGCGCCGGCGGAGGCGGAGCTCGTCGAGGCAGCCGACGCCGCGTCTCAGGCTGAAGCCTGCGCCGGGATGGACAGCGTGGTGTCCTGCGCGCCGGGCGAGGCGTCGGTCGCTCTCCTCTCCGCCCTCGCACCGCCCTTGCCGCATCTGGTGCTGCTCGGCTCGACCCGGCGCTGGACCGCCTGGCCCGACCATCGCGCGGCGACAGTGATCGCGCTCGAGCACGCGTTCGCCGCAATCGGCAGCCCCGGCGTGCTCCTCTATCCGACCATGATCTATGGCGCGGGCGGGGAGAACAATGTCCGCCGCATCGCTGCCCTCGCACGCTTCGGTCTTGTTCCTCTGCCGAAGGGTGGGCGGTCGCTCATTCAGCCCGTGCACACGGAGGATGTCGCGCGCGCCGTTGTTTCTGCAGTGCAACGACGCCTTTGCCATGCGAACCCGATCGTGCTGGCCGGGCCCGAGCCGGTCTCCTACGCCCACTTCGTGCGCGCCGTTGCCGCCGCTGCGGGGCGTCGCGCGGCGATCGCACCCGTTCCCCTTGCCGCCGCCTTTGCCCTGGGCGCGATCATCTCCGCCCTGCCCGGACTGCCGCGGGTGCGACGGGCCGAGATCCGCCGCCTCATCGAGGACAAGGCGTTCGACATCACCCCGGCGCGGAAACTGCTCGGCTTCGATCCCATGCCGCTCGAGGAAGGGCTCGCGCGCACCTTCGGTCACGGCGACACGGTCTAGCCCGCACCTCTCACCGCAGCACCGTATGCCGCGAACGCACACGAGGACGTGGTTGGCGGGCGGGAGGGGGTTGGGCCTGAGAGGGTCCCTCTGCTCCGTCGTTTGCGCCCGAGCCGCATGCCCTGCCCAAACACTGAACGGCGCGCCCTGGAGGGTCTTCTCCCCTCGCACCTGGTTCCGAAGTACAACGCCGCCATGACCCTCGCCTGCCGTCGAATTTGGGCCATCCTCTATCGCCACCTCGCCCTCTATCGCCGCTCCTGGCCGAGGCTGGTCGAACTCGCCTACTGGCCGATCCTGCAGATGGCCATCTGGGGCTTCGTCTCCGTGCATCTTGCCACGGCCGTGGGCTGGGCTGCAGCGGCCGCGGGTGTGCTGATCGGCGCGGTGCTGCTGTGGGAGGTGTGCCTGCGTTCGCAGATGGGCTTCGCCATCTCCTTCCTCGAGGAAGTGTGGTCGCGCAATCTCGGCAACCTGTTCGTCTCTCCCATCAGGCCGCACGAACTCGTTGCCGCGCTCATCGTGATGAGCGTGCTGCGCATGTTAGCCGGGGTCGGGCCTGCAATCTTGCTCGCCTTTCTCCTTTACCACTTCGACATCCTCACCATCGGTCCCGCGCTTCCGCTTTTCTTTGCCAATCTGATGGCGATGGGCTGGGCGGTTGCGCTTGGGGTGACGGCGATGGTGCTGCGCTACGGCGCAGGAGCGGAGGCGCTGGCCTGGTCTGTCCTGTTCGGGCTGGCCCCTCTTTCAGCCGTGTTCTATCCGGTCTCCACCCTGCCTGCCTGGTTGCAACCGGTGTCGCTTGCCATCCCCGCCACCCACGTGTTCGAGGGAATGAGGGCAAGTCTGCTCGAATCGCGCTTTGACCTCGGCCACCTCGCGGCGGCGGTGGCGCTGAATGCTGTCTGGCTGGCGGCGGCGGCCAGTCTGTTCACCGCCGTGTTCCGAGTTGCGCGGAGACGGGGATTGCTCCTCAACGTCGGTGAGTGATGTTCCCTTGGCAGCCCTGTGCTAAGGGTCGCGGTGCGCGTTCTGTCATGCCATTTGGAGGACTGATCCGATGCGCCACGCCCTCTCCCGCCGTTCCCTGGCCGCGCTGGTCCTTGGCTCGCCCATCCTGCTCGCCTCCCCTTCCGCCCGCGCGCAAGCAGAGCAGCAGGCGCTCGTGGATCGCGCCACGCTCACCGTGAACGAACTCCTTGGCGGAGAGCATGGCGAGGATTCGCGCCGCGTGTTGCGTCGCGCGCGCGCCGTGCTGATCTTCCCGCGCGTCTTCCGCGGCGGGTTCATCATCGGTGGCGAAGGGGGGTCGGGCGTATTGCTCGCGCGCGATGCTGCGGGGTCTTGGTCAAGCCCCGCCTTCTACGGCTTGGGCGGTGCCTCTTTAGGTCTGCAAATCGGCATTCAAGATGCACAAGTCGTGGTGTTCATCATGAGCGACCGGGCTTTGCGGGCAGTGCTGCAAAGCCAGTTCAAGTTCGGCGCCGACGCCTCGCTCGCGGTGGCCACCATCGGTGCCGGCATCGCGGGCGGCACCACCGCGGCGCTGAACGCCGACTTCGTGTCCCTGTCGCGTGCCCGCGGCCTCTATGCCGGCATCTCGCTCGAAGGCTCAATCCTCGCCCGCCGCAACGACGACAACGAAGCCTATTACGGCCGCCCCGTGAGCGCTGAACAGATTGTGCTGACGATGGAGGCGCACAACCCGGGCGCGGACAACCTCCGTGCTGCGCTCATCCGCTTCAGCACCGAGTAGGCCCCGTGCGCGGCGATGGGACGCCCTGGTGGAACGCGAAACCGCTCGAGGCGCTCTCGCTCGAGGAATGGGACTTGCTCTGCGACGGCTGCGGGCGCTGCTGCCTCCATAAGCTGCGCGACCCAGACGACGGTGCCCTGGCCTTTACCGCTGTCGCCTGTCGCCTGCTTGATCCTGTAACGATCCGCTGCCGTGACTATGCTCGTCGCCATGCGCGCGTGCCGGATTGCGTCCGCCTCACCCCTGACGTGGTGCGGGACGCGGACTGGCTCCCTCCCACCTGCGCCTACCGGCTGCGCGCCGAGGGCAAGCCGTTGCCGTGGTGGCATCCGCTGGTTTCGCGCGATCCGAAGAGCGTGTCGCGGGCGGGTGTTTCCGTGCGCGGACGGATCGTCTCTGAACGCGAGGCCGGCGCGCTCGAGGATCATCTGGTGACCTGGCCGGGGCGCTGGCCGCGGGAAGCCAAGCGGGTGGGTGAACCGGCGCGCGTTGCGATCCGCCGTCGCGCCAGCCCGGTCTGATCAGGGCCGCGCCCGAACCCCCTTGTCGACGCGCCATCGTTCCGCTCCCATCCGAAGCGGAGACCGACATGCCGAAGCAACTTCTCTACGGCGGGGTCAATGCCGCCGCCCTCACCCCGCTGACCGAAGACCTCTCGCCGGACATCCCCCGTCTCGCCGCGCGCTGCCGCACCTTGCTTGCCTCCGGGTGCGATCATCTCGGCGTGCTCGGCACCACGGGTGAGGCGACGAGTTTCTCGGTGGCCGAGCGGATCGCGGTGATGGAGGGGCTGGTCGCGGCCGGCATCACGCCCGCGCGCCTCCTTCCCGGCACCGGCTGCGCCGCGCTGACCGATACCATCGCGCTGACCAAGGCGGCGATCGCGCTCGGCATTCCGGGCGTGCTCGTGCTGCCGCCGTTCTATTACAAAAACGTTTCAGATGATGGCCTGTTCGCCGCCTACGCGGCACTGATTGAGCGGACGAAGGGCGAGGTTGCGATCTACCTCTACAATTTCCCGGCGATGACGGGCCTGCCGTTTTCGGCCGCCTTGATCGAGCGCCTGCTGCGGGCCTTTCCCCGCATCGTGCGTGGCATGAAGGATTCGTCGGGCGATTTCACCAACATGCGGGCGATGATCTCGTCCTTCGGCGCCGAGGGATTCGAGGTCTATTCTGGGTCGGACGAGTTCTTGCTCGCGATTCTGCGCGAAGGGGGGGCAGGTTGCATCACGGCGTGCGCCAACGTCGCCTCGGCAGCCTCGGCGCGCGTGCTGGCGGCGTTCCGCCAGGGGGACGCGGTGGAAGCGGAGCGGGCACAAGCCGTGCTCACCGCCGCTCGCCGTGCCGCGACCTCCGTGCCGTTGATCGCCGGGCTGAAGGCCCTGGTGGCGCGAGAGACGGCAGACGAGGGGTGGGAACGCCTCCGCCCTCCCCTCACGCCCCTCGGCGCGGCGAACCGCGCCCGGCTGTTCGCTGCTTTCGACGCGACGGGGCTTGCCGACCTCGCCTCCGCTGCGTGACCGCGCTCAGCCCATGCTGCGCGAGAACAGGTTGATCACCAACACGCCGAGAATGATCAGCCCGATGCCCGCCAGCGCTGGCCCATCCAGCACCTGGCCGAACACGAAGCGGCCGATCAAGGTGATGGCGATGATCCCAACCCCTGACCAGATGGCGTAGGCGACCCCCACGGGGATCGTTTTGAGTACCACCGCCAGCGCCCAGAAACTGAGGCCATAACCGGCAAGGGCGGCGAGTGCGAAGCCGGGGCGGGAAAACCCCTCTGAGGCCTTGAGCGCCGAGGTCGCTAAAACCTCGGACAGGATGGCGAGAGCAAGCAAGAGTTTGGCCACCGACGACCTCCGCGCAGCGTGATAGGCCTTGTCCTGCCACGGCAGCGGCTGCGCGTGGACCTGCACGATGAGCGATGTTATATGATAACAGCATGTTGCTACTTTCCCTGTCCGCCGGCGCGCGCGCGAGGCTTGCTGCCCTGGCGCCAGTTCTTGCCCTGCTGTGGGCGCTGGTTGCGTGGGCGCTTGTATGACGCCGCCGCCTCTCGTGCTCGACAACCTCACCGTCGCCTTTTCCCGGCACCCGGCTGTGCATCACCTTTCGGGCCGGTTCGCGCCCGGCAGCATGACGGCGGTGGTCGGGCCGAATGGTGCCGGTAAGACAACTTTGTTGCGAGCGCTCATCGGAGAGCTTCAGCCCGAAAGCGGGCGGATCGACCGCGGCGGGCTTGCCCCCAGTGCGATCGGCTATTTGCCCCAGGCGGCCGCGCTCGATCGCTCCTTCCCCCTCGCCTGCGCCGAGGTTGCGGCGATGGGGATGTGGCGGGCGGCGGGCCCTTTTCGCGCCCTGTCGGCCGCGGAACGCGAACGCATCGGTGAGGCGCTTGCCGCCGTTGGCTTGCGCGGCTTCGCTGCCCGCCCGATCGCCACGCTTTCAGCAGGACAGTTCCAGCGCTTGCTGTTCGCTCGCCTGCTGCTGCAGGACGCGCCGGTTCTTCTGCTGGATGAGCCCTTTAACGCCATCGACTCCCGCACCACCGCCGACCTCGTTCGCATGCTGCGGCGCTGGCATGGCGAGGGGCGCACCATCATCGCGGTGCTGCATGACCTTGAGCTTGTCCGCGCCGAGTTTCCGGACACGCTCCTTCTTGCGCGCGAACCGATTGCCTGGGGCCGGACGGCGGAGGCGCTGACGGCGGAGACGCTGTTCCGCGCTCGGCTGATGGCTGAGGCCTGGGACGAGACGGCAGAGCCCTGCCGCAACAATGAAGCCGCGCCCCGGCGTGCGGCATGAGGCGCGCTGGTACGGGCAAGCGGATGGAAGCGGCGCGACGATGGGCTTAATCGAGCCGTTCCTCGAGTTCTCCTTCCTCCGCCGCGCCTTGGTCGGCGGCATCGCGCTTGCCCTCTCCGCCCCGCCCTTGGGCGTGTTCCTGGTGCAGCGTCGGCTGAGCCTGATCGGCGACGCCTTGGGCCACGCCATTCTGCCCGGGGTCGCAGTCGGAGCGGCGCTCTTCGGCCTCTCTCTGGTCGCGATGAGCGGAGGCGGGCTCATCGCCGGACTGGCGGTCATGCTGGCCGCAGGTCTCGCCGCGCGCGGCGGAGCAATGCGCGAGGACGCCTCGTTGGCCGGGTTCTATCTCGTGTCGCTTGCCCTTGGGGTTGCCCTCGTCTCCTGGGGCCCAGCCCAGCTCGACCTCTTGGAGCTCCTGTTCGGGTCGGTGCTTGCCGTCGATGACGCCGCACTGCTGCTCATGGCCAGCACCGCCACGGTCACCTTGGTCTCGCTTGCCGTGATCTGGCGGCCTTTGGTGATCGAGACCTTCGATGCGGGCTTCTTACGCGCGCAGGGCGGGCGGGGTGCGATGTGGCACCTGTGGTTCCTCGCCCTCGTCGTGCTGAACTTGGTTGCCGCCTTCCAGGCGTTGGGGACGCTGATGGCGGTCGGGCTGATGATGCTGCCTGCCGTTGCTGCTCGCTTCGTCTCTCCCTCGCTGTCCGGCCAGGTGGTGGCTTCGGTGGCGATCGCGACCCTCGCGGTGGTCGCGGGCCTCACCCTCTCTGTGCAGGCCGACGTTGCGACCGGGCCTGCCATTGTCCTTTGCGCTGGCGCCCTCTGGCTCGCGCTTCTGGTCGTGGGCCCCGAAGCCTCTCTGCTCGCGCGCAGAGTGCGCCGCCCGCACCTTGCCCGTTGATCGTGGAAGGAGGTCGCCATGGTAACTCGTCGCGCTGTTCTCGTCGCCGCCCCGGCGCTGCTCATCCTCCCGGCCCGCGCCAACGAGCCTCTTCCCGTCCTCGCCTCCTTCTCCATCCTCGCCGACTTTGCGCGCGAGGTGGGCGGAGACAGGGTCAGCGTTGATGCCCTCGTCGGGCCCGGCCAGGATGCCCACACCTTCCACCCCGCGCCGGGCGAGGCGCAGCGCGTGGCGCGAGCGCGTGTGATCATCGTCAATGGGCTTGGCTTCGACGCCTGGATGGACCGGCTGGCCCGGGCGGCGAATTTCCGCGGCACGCGCGTCGTCGCCTCGGAGGGCATCCGCACGCTGAAGGCCCGCCGCCATCACCACCACGGGCATGGACACGACCACGGCCATCATCATCACGGCGACGCCGACCCCCACATCTGGCAAGATCCGAAACGGGCCCAGGTGATGGTGCGCCGGATCGCAGCGGGCTTCTCCGCCGCCGACCCAGCCGGCCGCGCCATCTACGAGGCAAATGCCGCGCGCTACAACGAACGCCTGGAAGCCCTGCACGCCTGGGTTGAGGCGCAGTTTCAGAGCATTCCCCGCGAGCAGCGCCGCGTGGTCACCAGCCACGACGCCTTCGCCTACTACGGCGAACGCTACGGCGTGACATTCCTTGCCCCACAGGGTGTCACCACGCGCGCCGAACCCTCGGCGCAACAGGTGGCGCAACTCGTGCAGCAGATCCGACGCGAGCGCATCCGCGCCCTCTTCCTCGAGGACATGGCGAACCCGCGCCTGATCGAACAAATTGCGCGCGAGGCTGGGGTGCGCGTCGGCGGCACGCTCTTCTCCGACGCACTGTCGCCGCCCGACGGCCCCGCTCCCACCTACGAGGCCATGATCCGGCACAACACGCGGATGCTGGTCGAGGCCCTGGCAGGCTGAGCGGGCGCGGCAGCCGCCGGCTTTCATACCGGCTTCGTATTGTCACTGTTGCGTCATTTGTCCCATTCTCTTCCTCTCCATATGAGGCGGTGAGTTCTCACCCCCCTGCCGGGGACCTTGCCAGGAGACGACGATGACCGGACCAACCCGACGCGCCGCCCTTGCCGCGGCCATCTTCGCCGGGGCATTTCTTGCGCCCCATGCAGCGACCGCCCAGGCGCAGGACTGTCCACGCGGCACGCTGGATGCCCGCTTCTGCGACCGCGACGGCGACCTGGTGGCCGATGCGCCCACCAACCCGCGCGAGTTCGTTGATCCGCGCACGCTGATTTTCGCTTACACTCCGGTGGAAGACCCAGCGGTCTATCGCCGCGTTTGGGCCGAGTTCCTCGACCATCTGGGGCGCGTCACCGGGCGGCAGGTGCAGTTTTTTCCCGTGCAGTCCAATGCGGCGCAGGTTGAAGCCATGCGTGCGGGCCGCTTGCACGTTGCCGGCTTCAACACCGGCACTGTCCCCCTTGCCGTCAACTGCGCGGGCTTTGTGCCCTTCGCCATGATGGCCTCAAAAGAGGACGGCGACTACGGCTACGACATGGAGATCATCGTTCACGCTGACTCGCCTATCCAAAAGATCGAAGATTTGCGCGGCCGCCTGGTTGCCTTCAGCGCTCCAACATCGAACTCGGGCTACAAATATCCCGCTTGGCTGCTGGCCGAAAAGTTTGGCCTTCGCGAAGGCCAGGACTACCGCACCACCTTCTCCGGCCGCCACGACAACTCCATCATTGGGGTGGCGAATCGCGACTACGACGCCGCACCGATCGCCAACTCGGTGCTCTTCCGCATGATCGAGCGCAACGTCGTTCGCCGCGAGCAGTTCCGCAGCATTTTCAAAAGCGACCGCTTCCCAACGACCGCGTACGGGCACGTGTTCAACCTGCACCCCGATCTCGCGGCGAAGGTGCGTGAGGCCTTTTTCTCCTTCAACTGGGAGGGGACTGCGCTGCTGCAGGAGTTCGGCAACGCCCGTCCGCCGCAGAACTCCTTCATTCCGATCACCTATAAGGAGCGTTGGTCGGTCATTCGCGATGTCGACCGTGCCTCCGGGGTCAGCTACGCCTGCCGCTGAGGACGAGTGCGACATGAGGGTGTCGGGGCGGCCGCTTTGACGCGCCGTCCCGACATGTTTTCCGGAGCTGACCGATGCTTGCGATCGAAGGCCTGACCAAACGCTATCCGACGGGCGATCTCGCCCTCGACAATGTCTCGCTCACTGTTCCCAAGGGCCAGGTCATGGCGCTGATCGGGCCGTCGGGCGCAGGCAAATCGACCCTCATCCGTTGCGTCAATCGCCTGGTCGAGCCAACCTCTGGGCGTGTGGTGTTAGGCGAGACAGAGATCACACGGCTTGGTGATCTCGCACTGCGTCGCGCGCGCCGCCGTATGGGGATGATCTTCCAAGAATACGCGCTCATCGAGCGGCTGACCGTGATGGAGAACGTGCTTTCCGGCCGCCTCGGCTACGTGGGGTTCTGGCGCTCCTGGTTTCGCCGCTTTCCGCTTTCCGACATCGAGGAAGCATTCCGGCTTCTGCATCGCGTCGGCCTTGACCACATGGTCGACAAGCGGGCGGATGAGCTTTCGGGCGGGCAGCGCCAGCGCGTTGGCATCGTGCGCGCCTTGATGCAGAACCCTGAGCTGCTGTTGGTGGATGAACCAACCGCGAGCCTCGACCCGAAGACCTCGCGCCAGATCATGCGGCTGATTATTGAACTGGCGAAGGAGCGGGGCCTATCGGCTATCATCAACATTCACGACGTCCTGCTTGCACAACAGTTCGCAGAACGCATTGTCGGCCTTCGCGCAGGGCGCATCGTCTTCGACGGTGCGCCCGAAGCGTTGACGCCAGAGGTTCTCACCCGCATCTATGGCGAGGAGGACTGGTCGAAGACGATCCGCCGCGACGAGGACGACGAGGGCGAGCATCGCGAACCCGCTGCGGCGACCGATGCGCTGAAGGTGGTCGCCGCGCAATGACGATGCACGCCCCACGCCACGCGCCCGACCGATGACCACCGCCACGCTTTCCTTCGACGCCCGCGCCGCCGCCCGAGCCTGGCGCCCACCGCCGCTGATCGAAAGCGTGTGGCTACGCTACACTGTCTATCTTGGTGCCCTTCTCTACCTCGTGGTCGGTCTCGGCTCGATCGAAGTGAATTGGGCCCGCGCGGCGGAGGGTATCGATCGCGGAGCGCGCTTCCTCGCCGCCTTCTTTCCCCCCGATTTCGTCAGCCAGTGGTACGAAATCCAGGAAGGCATCTTGGAAAGCCTCACCATGACCGTAGTATCCACGGTCTTCGGCGTCATCCTCTCCCTGCCTTTCGCGTTAGGGGCGGCGCGAAACATCGCGCCGCTGCCCATCTACCTTTTTTGCCGGAGCGTGATCGCGATCAGCCGCACCTTCCAGGAGGTTCTGATCGCTATCCTGTTCGTCGCCATGTTCGGCTTCGGGCCGCTCGCGGGCATGATCACGCTCGCTTTCGCCACCATCGGTTTTCTTGGCAAGCTTCTAGCCGAGGACATTGAGGATATCGATACGTCTCAGGCTGAGGCTGTGCGCGCGACAGGCGCGTCGTGGTTCCAGCTCCTGGCATGGGGAATTCAGCCGCAGGTGTTGCCGCGCTTTATCGGCCTCACAGCATACCGATTCGACATTAACTTTCGCGAAAGCGCGGTGCTTGGGCTGGTTGGTGCCGGCGGCATCGGCGATACGCTCAACTCTTCTCTCGACCGTTACGAGTTCGGCACCTCAGCGGCCGTTCTGCTGCTGATCATCGCGATCGTGCTCGCCTGCGAATACGCCTCAGGCTGGATACGCCGGGCGGTGCAGTGAGGAGGGCTGGATCATGCCGGTGATCACGAAGCCAGATGGCAAGCGGCTGTGGATGCGCCGAACCACGGCAGGAGACCTCGCCACGTGGTTTGGTTGGCTTCTGGGAGTGGCGCTGACCGTCGTCTGCTTCCAGTTTATCTCCGAACAAACGATTTGGGCGTTCGTGTGGGACGCGCCGCGCCAGGCAGCGGATTTGCTCAACCGCTCCGTTCCGCCGCGTTGGGACTACGCGAATGAGTTGTGGAAGCCGATGTGGGACACGATCAACATCGCGACCCTCGGCACGCTGCTTGCCATTCTGATCGCCGCGCCGACGGCGTTTCTCGCCGCGCACAACACCACACCGTCGCGCGCCCTGGTGCGCCCTATTGCCCTGTTTATCATTGTTGCGTCGCGTTCGGTGAACTCGTTGATCTGGGCGCTCATCCTCGTCGTTATTCTCGGCCCAGGCGCGCTTGCCGGGATACTTGCGATTGGGCTCAGGTCC
>CALBEG010000171.1 GCA_937927455.1 uncultured Elioraea sp.
GCGGCGGCCAATCCAGCGGGGCCTGCGACGCGGGGGACGACGAGAGAATTCTGTTCGTGCCGCACCAGCGCGCTTAGGCCAGGACAATCGTCGTAGGCTACCACCGGCAGGCCGCAGGCGAGCGCCTCGCACGGGGCGAGGGGGAAGCCCTCGAACAGCGCCGGGTGGCAGAGGATGCTGGCTGAGGCGAGAAGCCGGGGCACGTCCCTGTTCACGCCTGGCAGGCGGCAGGACCGTTCGACACCGCGGGTTCGGATCAGGGCCTGGAGCATCGGCCGCTCATCGCCCTCGCCATGGATTTCGACTGACCAGTCAGGATGGTCGGCAGCGATCATCGCCCAGGCTTCAATCACGTCTTTGAAGTTCTTTTGGGCGGCAAGTCGACCGAGGCCGAGAATGACGGGGCGCCGCGGCACCGTGCCCACAGCGCTGGCGATCCCAGCCGGCAGACCGTTCGGGATGGCCACGGTTTTCGCCTGGATTTCGGGGGCGAAGAAGGAGACGAACTCCGGCAACAGCACATGGACGGAGGCGGCCTCTCGCAGGAGGGACAGGCGAAGTCTGCGGTCGTGTTCATTCTGATCCCACATCGATCGGCTGACAAAGTCGGAGTGCGGATCTGTGTGAAATGAGGCGATGACGGGAATGCCGGTGCCTTTGGCCGCGAGCAAAGTGCAGGTTGTTGCATCGGGCATGAAGCTGATGACGAGGTCGGGCCGGTTCGACCTCAGCCATGCGGCGAGGCCGGCGCGGAAGAAACCGTGGATGGCCTGCCACTGCAGGCGGTGGCGAAGCCGCCAATAGGGCACATGCCGTGCTGCCTGCAGGAGCATCCAGCTGACTCTGTCGCCGCGATGGAGATTGACCCGCCGCACGGCGGGCGAGAGGGGGAAGGCCGGAGGGCCGTCCGCCTTGTCCCAGTGCAGGATCGTCACGCCATGCCCGGCTTCTGCTAAGCCCGTCGCGAGCTGGCAGACGCTTCTCTCCGCCCCGCCGATGACGCCGGAAAAATGGCGGATCACCAAGGCGATCCTATGCCCGCGACTGTCCTGGCCGCGGCGCGCCTCTGCGCTTGCGCCCCGCTTCGGCCCCATCGCCGTCCCCCGAAATCCCCAAGCCACCACGCAGCGGTGATCAAGAGCGAGGTTTAGCGCCCAAGTCCAGCATCATCCAGGGGCGAGATCATATGGCCGAGATGGCCCGCGCGTGCGTCAGCCCTTTTGGCCTTAGGCGATTCGTCGGCCGTTCGGCTCAGGCGGTCCGGCGTCGGCGCGCCACGAGGTCGAGAACAGCGTACGCGAGCAAGGAGGCAGCAAACAGGCCCGTCACGACGGTCGGATCCGGGCCGAGCCCGGCATGCACCGCTACCCCCGGCCAGCCGTCCCAAATCAGTTTCAGCGCGACGTAGACGATCAAGGCGAGCCCTGCCCAGCCGATCCAACGGTGACGATCCAAAACCCGCGCAATGACGGTTGCTGCCACCCCCATGAGCACGACGGAGAGCAGGAGCCCAAAGGCCATGATCCAAGGGTGTTCGCGCGCCACCGCCGCGACCGCGAGCACATTGTCGAGGCTCATCGACACGTCGGCGACCACGATCGTGCTCATTGCTGAGGCGAAGGATTTCGGCTCCGCCCCGAACGAAGCTGCCGCCTGCTCGCTCTCCGCCTCGCGCTCAGCGCGGAGGTCGCGGAACATCTTCCAACACACCCAAAGCAGCAAAAGGCCCCCCACGAAGAGGAGTTCAGTGATCTGCAGGAGCTGGGTGGTGATCAGGGCGAAGAGGATGCGGAGGGCAGCAGCCGCTGCGATGCCGATGACGATGGCACGCCGCCTTTTTTCGGGGGGAAGCCCCGCCGCGGCCATGCCCACCACCACGGCATTGTCACCGGCGAGCGCGATGTCGATGCCAATGACGGCGGCGAGCGACCAGAGCTGCGCGAGCCCGAGATCCATGGCGCGGATGATCCTCCGAAATTGCGGCATCCGACGGCCCAGCGGCGGGGCTTGTCAAGCACGCCCTGCCCGCGCCATCCGTGCCAGCCTCCGCTGCAGAGCCAGGCCCACATGATCCCCCGCTATTCCCGCCCCGAGATGGCTGCGATCTGGGACCCCCGCAACCGGTTCCGGATCTGGTTCGAGATCGAGGCTTTAGTGGCCGAGAAGCAATCCGAGATTGGGCAGATCCCGCGCGAAGCCGCGCGCGCGATCCGCGACAAGGGGGCGCCCCGTGTCGCGGCGATGACGGAGGCCGACCTCGCGCGCATCGAAGACATCGAACGCGAGGTGCGCCACGATGTGATCGCCTTCCTCACCTGGCTGACCGAGGGCATTGGCGAAGAGGGGCGCTGGCTGCACCAGGGGCTGACCAGTTCCGACGTGCTGGACACCGCCCTCGCGGTGCAGCTGCGCGACGCGGCCCGCCTGCTCGATGCGGGTCTCGCTCGGCTGCTCGCGGCCCTCAAACGCCGCGCGCTCGAGCACCGCCACACCCTCACGATCGGCCGCAGCCACGGCATCCATGCCGAGCCCACCTCGTTCGGCCTGAAGCTCGCCGGGCACTGGGCGGAGTTCGCGCGCAACCGCGCCCGGCTCGCCCGCGCCGCCGAGGAGGTCGCCACCTGCGCCATTTCCGGCGCGGTCGGCACCTTCGCCCATGTTCCCCCGGTGGTGGAGGCGCATGTCGCCAAGGCGCTTGGCCTCGCCATCGAGCCCGTGTCGACCCAAATCATCCCGCGCGATCGGCACGCGATGTTCTTCGCCACGCTCGCCGTCATCGCCTCGGGGATTGAGCGCCTCGCGGTCGAGGTCCGCCACCTGCAGAGGAGCGAGGTGCGAGAGGCGGAGGAGTATTTCCACGCTGGCCAGAAGGGCTCGTCTGCTATGCCGCACAAGCGCAACCCGGTGCTGTCGGAGAACCTGACGGGGCTGGCGCGCCTTGTGCGCGGCTACGCCATCCCGGCGCTGGAGAACGTGGCCCTCTGGCACGAGCGCGACATCTCCCACTCCTCGGTCGAGCGCGTGATTGCGCCCGACGCCACCATCGCGCTCGATTTCGCTCTCCAGCGGCTTGCTGGCATCATCGAGACCCTGATTGTCTACCCTGAGCGAATGGCGGCCAATCTCGAGGCGCTTGGTGGCATCGTGCACTCGGGGGAGGTGTTGCTTGCCCTCACCCAAGCCGGACTGAGCCGCGAGGACGCCTACCGGATCGTCCAGCGCAACGCCATGACGACCTGGATGAGCCTAGGCACCGAGGCGGCGTGCAGCTTCCGCCAGAACCTTGAGTCGGATCCCGAGGTGGCGGGCAGGCTGGATCGCGCAGCACTCGACCGGGCGATGGACCCCCGCGCCCATCTCGCCCACGTGGACGAGATCCTGGCACGCGTGTTCGGCGACCCGGTGGAAGACCAGCCGGGTGACGCGGACGGGGGCTGAGCCCGAACACGCCTGCGCTCGCCCCGCCCCCTGTCCCGAACGCGACGGCTTTCAGCCTTTCGCCGCTTCCTGCACGATCTGCTGGCGGGCGACTGCAAGCAGCCGCTCATACTCGGCCCGGAGCTCCGTATCGGCCCGGGTCTTGCCCGCCTCCGCGAGGTCGCGCTTGACCTTGTCCATCACGT
>CALBEG010000172.1 GCA_937927455.1 uncultured Elioraea sp.
GGGCGGCAGACGGTCGAAGATCGTCGGCCGTCCCTGCGGGTCGCGGGCAGTGACGAGGAGGCCGCGCGGCTTGTGGTAGCGGAAGAGGCGCGGTCGTCCTGGCGGCTCGACGGGAACGCCATCCACCAGCACCACGTCGCCCGGCTCGATCAGCACGGCAGGGTCGGCAAGCCGCCGGCCGTTCACCGCCACCCGCCCCTCCGCGATCAGCCGCTCCGCCTCGCGGCGCGAAGCCACGCCCGCGTGGGCGAGCCACTTCGCCACCCGCTCGCCTTCGCCTTCACCCGCCTTTTTCATCGCTTGCGCTCAGTCATGGCGAGAGGGATGTAGCGCGAATGACTCCCGGCTTCTCCCCCATGTTGATCGCCCTGGCAGAAGCGCGGGCTGCTGCTGCACGGGGTGAGGTGCCGGTTGGCGCAGTGGTGACGGACGCCGCCGGGGTGGTGCTCGCCCGCGCCGGCAACCGCGTGGAGGAATTGGCCGACCCCACTGCGCATGCGGAGCTGCTGGCGTTGCGCGCGGCGGCGGCGAAGCGTGGAGAACCGCGCCTTGCCGATTGCGACCTTTTCGTCACCCTCGAACCCTGCGCCATGTGCGCCGCGGCGATCGCGCTCTTCCGCGTC
This sequence comes from uncultured Elioraea sp., assembly GCA_937927455.1. Lineage (GTDB taxonomy): Bacteria > Pseudomonadota > Alphaproteobacteria > Acetobacterales > Acetobacteraceae > Elioraea. The sequence continues at coordinate 624 of CALBEG010000172.1, forward strand.
CGACGCCTCGTCTTCGGCGCCTACGACCCGAAAGGCGGGGGAGTGGAGCATGGCGCGCGCATCTTCACCCTTCCCACCACGCACCACCGTCCGGAGATTGTCGGCGGGGTGATGGAGGGCGAGGCGGCAGGCCTGCTGCGCGCGTTCTTCGCTGCCCGCCGCTGAGCCTCAGCCAGCAAGCGCCCGCCTGCCGATGTCGCGGCGGCAGAAGCCTCCCGGCCAGTCGATGCAATCGACCGCGGCATAGGCGCGCGCCTGCGCTTCAGCGAGATTCGCCCCCGTGGCGCACACCGTCAGCACGCGCCCGCCGGCAGCGATCAACCGGTTGCCCTCGCGCCGGGTGCCGGCGTGAAAGATGGTGACGCCCGGCAGGGCGGCGGCCGCATCGAGGCCGCGGATCTCTGTCCCCACCTCAGCCGTGCCCGGGTAGCCGCGGGCAGCGAGCACCACGCCGAGGGCCGCTTCCGGGCCCAGACGGACAGAGAAGCGATCGAGCATGCCGTCGCAGGCTGCACGCATCGCCACCAGCAGATCGTCCATCAGCCGCAGCATCAGCACCTGGCACTCGGGGTCGCCGAAGCGGACGTTGAACTCGAGCACCTTCGGCCCGTCCGCCGTCAGCATCAGCCCGCAGAACAGCACGCCGACGAAGGGGGAACCGCGGCGCTTCATCTCGGCGAGAATGGGGCGAACGATCGTCTCGATAGCAGTTTGTTCTGCCGTAGAATCGAAGCGCGGGGTCGGCGAATAGGCCCCCATGCCCCCGGTGTTCGGCCCGGTCTCGCCTTCGCCCGCGCGCTTGTGGTCCTGTGCTGAGCCAAAGGCGACGGCGTGCGTGCCATCGCAGAGGGCGAAGAACGACACCTCCTCGCCGGCGAGACACTCCTCGATCACGATCCGCGCGCCCGCCTCGCCGTGCACGCGCGCGCGCATCAGGGACTCGATGGCGGCGATGCCGTCCTCCACCGTGTTTGCGACCGTCACCCCTTTGCCAGCCGCGAGCCCATCCGCCTTGACCACGACCGGCGCCCCTTTCCGCCGCACATGCGCGATCGCGGCCTCGGCATCGTCGAACACCTCTGCCCGCGCCGTCGGCACCCCGGCGACGAGGCACACCTCCTTGGCGAAGGCCTTCGACCCCTCAAGCCGTGCCGCCGCTGCCGACGGCCCGAAACACGCAAGCCCCTCGCGCGCGCAGGCGTCGGCAAGGCCCGCGACCAGCGGCGCCTCCGGCCCCGGCACGACGAGATCGACACTATTGTCGCGCGCGAAGCGAACAAGGCCCGAGATATCAGCAGCGGGGATGGGCACGCAGGTCGCGTGCTCGGCGATCCCCGGGTTGCCCGGAGCGCACCAGAGGGTCTCGAGCAGAGGCGAGGCGGAGATCGCCCAGGCGAGCGCATGCTCCCGCCCTCCCGAACCCACGAGCAAAACCCTCAACGCCCTTTCCCTCCGCTGCACTTCGCCCTCTCCTCCCCCTCGCCTAGAGTGAGGCGCGATGCAAGACGCCCCCCCGCTCGAGACGCCCGCATCCTCGCTTGGCCAGAACGTGCCGGAATTCACGGTGGGCGAGCTGTCGACGGCCATCCGGCGCACGCTCGAGGGCGCATTCGGGCGCGTGCGCGTGCGCGGCGAGATCACCGAGCTCAAGCGCCACTCCTCCGGCCATGTCTACCTCGCTCTGAAGGACGAGGCGGCGAAGCTGGCCGCGGTGATCTGGCGGTCCGCCGTGCCGCGGCTCGGGCTTGTGCCCGAGAACGGGGTCGAGGTGATCGCGACGGGCCGTCTTACCACCTATGCCGACCGTTCGAGCTACCAGCTCGTGATCGACCGGCTCGAGTATGCCGGCGAGGGGGCTTTGCTCGCGCGCATCGAGGCGCTGAAGAAACGGCTTGCCGCCGAGGGCCTGTTTGATGCCGCGCGCAAGAGGCCGCTCCCCCTCATCCCCGAGGTCATCGGCGTCGTCACCTCGGCGGAAGGGGCGGTGATCCGCGACATCCTGCACCGGCTTGAGGATCGCTTTCCCCGCCGTGTCCTGGTCTGGCCGGTCGCGGTGCAGGGGCCTCAGGCGGCGGAGCAAGTGGCGCGTGCAATCCGCGGCTTCAACGCGCTCGCTCCCGGCGGCCCCATCCCCCGCCCCGATCTGCTGATCGTCGCCCGCGGCGGGGGTTCGCTCGAGGACCTGATGGCCTTCAACGAGGAGGTGGTGGTGCGGGCGGCGGCGGAGAGCGCGATCCCTCTCATTTCCGCCGTCGGCCACGAGACGGACACCACCTTGATCGACTTCGCGGCCGATCGGCGGGCACCGACACCCACGGCGGCGGCCGAGATCGCGGTGCCGGTCCGCCTCGACCTGCTGCGGGATCTCGAACAGAGGCGGGCGCGCCTGGTTTCCGCCCTCGCCCGGCTTCTGAAGGAGAAGCGGCTGAGGCTCGAGCGGGCGGCGGCGCGCATTCCTGATCTGCCAGCGCTGCTTGCGGCTGCGCGGCAGAGGCTCGATGACCGTTCCGCCCGGCTCGATCAGGCGCTGCCGGCCTTCGTGCGGGCGAAGGAGGTGGCGCTGGCCCGGCTCGCCTCCCGCCTTCCCCATCCACGCGAGGCGATCGCCGCCCGCCGTGCGCGGCTTGATCTGCTCGCGCAAAGGCTTGCCGCGCGGCTTGAGCGAATCCTCGAGCGGGCGAAGGACAGGCTCGCCGCGCTTTCGCCCCGCCTCGATGCCGTCTCGTACCAGGCGGTGCTGGAGCGGGGCTTCGTTTTGGTGACGGACCGGGCGGGCCATGCCGTCACCCGCGCGGCCGAGGTGGCGCCGGGACAGAGGCTCGCGCTCAGGTTCGCTGACGGCGCGGTGGGGGCGACGGCTGACGCTACGGTAACGAAACGATCTCCCCCCGACATGAACGCACCCCGCCAGGAGCGGCTTCTGTGATGCGACGCCGCACCCTGCTCGCCGCCCCCGCCGTGCTGCTTGCTCGCCCCGCGGGCGGCGTGTCGCTGGAGGGTCGGATCGAGCAAGGGTCCTTTCTGCGCGGCCGCGCCGAACCGGGCACGCGGCTCGCGCTCGACGGAACGCCCGTGCGCGTCGCCCGCGACGGGCTGTTCGCCTTCGGTTTCGGGCGCGATGCGAAGGAGACTGCCCGGCTCGTCGTCACCCATCCGTCAGGGGCGCGGGAGATTCGACTGCTCACTGTCGCGCGGCGGGCCTGGCCCGAACAGAGGATCGACGGGCTGCCGCCCGCGAAAGTGACTCCGCCGCCCGAGCTTGTGGAGCGGATCGCGCGCGAACGGGAGATGCTCCGTGCGGCTCGGGCCGGGCACGACACGCCCGAGGCTTTCTTCGCGGAAGGCTTCCTCTGGCCGCTGACGGGACGAATCACCGGCGTGTTCGGCTCCCGCCGCATCCTCAACGGCGAGCCGCGCCAGCCGCATTTCGGCCTCGACATCGCCGCTCCGGCCGGCACAGCGGTCGCCGCCGCCTGTACGGGGATCGTGCGCCTCGCCGAAGCCGATCTCTTTTTCCCGGGCGGAACGATCGTGCTCGACCACGGCCACGGGCTGAGTTCGACCTACATGCACCTGTCGCGCCTTGATGTGCGCGTGGGCCAGAGGGTGGCGCAAGCAGCGGTGATCGGCGCTGTCGGCGCGACGGGGCGGGTGACGGGGCCGCATCTTCATTTCGAAATCGGCTGGCGCGGCACGCCTCTCGACCCAGAGACCGCACTGCCGCCGCGGCCCGAGCCCTGAGGTCAGGCGATCCGGATGCCGTGCCGTCCCGCCAGGTCTTGCACGAACTGCCAAGCGACCCTGCCTGAGCGCGCCCCGCGCGTGACCGACCACTCGGCCGCCTCACGCCTCAGCGTCTCGGCATCGACCGGAACGCCGAAGGCCTGGGCATAGGCCTCGACCATGGCAAAGTAGGTCGGCTGGTCGCAATGGTGGAAACCGAGCCAGAGCCCGAAACGATCAGACAGCGACACCTTCTCCTCGACCGCGTCGCCAGGATTGAGGGCGGAGGCGCGTTCATTCTCGATCGCTTCGCGCGCAAGCAGGTGGCGGCGGTTTGAAGTCGCGTAGAACAGCACGTTGGCGGGGCGGCCCTCCACCCCCCCCTCGAGCACGGCTTTGAGGCTCTTGTAGTCGGTCTCGCCGGGGTCGAAGGACAGGTCGTCGCAGAAGAGAAGGCAGCGGCGGGGCGCTTCGCGCAGGGCGCCCATCAGCGTGGGCAGGGTGCGGATGTCCTCGCGATGGATCTCGACCAGCACGAGCCCTCCCGCCTCGCGCGTCTCCGCGTTCACCTCTGCGTGCACCGCCTTCACCAGCGAGGACTTGCCCATGCCCCGCGCGCCCCACAGCAGAGCGTTATTGGCGGGAAGCCCCCGCGCGAAGCGTCGCGTGTTCTCGAGCAAAAGGTCGCGTTGGCGCTCGATGCCCTTGAGCAGGGAAAGAGGGAGAGCGGCGACCTGCGGCACCGGGGCGAGGCGCCCGCGCTCCGGGTGCCAGACATAGGCGTCGGCGCGGGCGAGGTCAGGCGCGGGAGGCGGGGGCGGGGCGAGGCGTTCGAGCGCCTCAACGAGGCGGAGCAGAAGGGCGGCGGTGTCCTGGGTCATCGGCCCCGCCCTCTCCCTTCGCTTCGCGCCCCCGTCAAGGCCCCCGCGCGTAGAGCGCCTTGTCGAAGCGCCGATGCAGCCAAAGCCACTCGGTAGGGCGCTCCCTCGCCCAGGCCTCGATCAGGTCGTTCAGCCGCTGGGTGAGGTCGGCCACCGCCGCCTGCCGGTCTGCCGTCTGCGGGTGGAGGATCGGGGGAAGCACCTCGATCTGGAACCGGGCCGGGCCGAGGCGGACCGCGCGGGCGGGGATGAGCGGGCAGCCGAAACGCAGAGCGAGATGGGCTGCGGCCGGGGCGGTCATGGCGGTGCGGCCGAACAGGCGAGCAGCGATGCCGTCGTTCATCTTCTGATCGACCAGCATGCCGACCACGCCGCCGGCCTTGAGGTGGGCGAGGGTGGCGCGCGCCCCAGCAGAGCCCTTCGGCAGCATCACCGCCCGCCCGCCCATCGCGCGGGTGCGGATTGCAGCGACCAACGCATCAAGGTGGGGGTTGGCGATGGCGCGGTAGACCACGCC
>CALBEG010000173.1 GCA_937927455.1 uncultured Elioraea sp.
GTCCCAGTAGGGCTCGCCGTCGATTTCGACGGCGTGGAACAGGAAGGGGAGACAGGCCGAGGCCATCACGGCGTCGAGCGTGATCTCCCGCCCCGCGAAGGTGCGCGGCCGTCCTGTCGGCACGTGCGTGGCGGTGACGAAGACCTGCACCGCCTCGCACGAACGCACGCGGTCGAAATCGACCACCTCGGCGACGATGTTGCGCAGAGGGTTGAATGCGAGCGGGTTGAACTCGTAGGGCGAAACGAGCCGGCTCATTAGGTCGAGGGCGAGGAAGCCCGGCGAGGCGTCCAGGGTCCAGCGGCCGAGCAGCTGATCGAGTGGTGTGCGCTGGATGGGGGAGAAGCGGGCGGCGTCGCTCACGCGCCGCCAGAACAGGGCGAGGCGTTCGCGCGCGCCCTCGCGCCCGCCGCGCGCCAGCCCATCCGCCAGCACGACGGCGTTCATCGCCCCGGCCGAGGTTCCGCTGATGCCGTCGATCTCGATGCCGTCGTCGACCAGCAGGCGGTCGAGCACCCCCCAGGTGAAGGCGCCGTGCGCGCCTCCGCCCTGCAGGCCGAGATCGATCAGCTTGCAATCTGACGGAAGCGAACGGGTGCGAAGGGTGCGAAGGGCCATAGCCCTCGCCCTCTACAGGCCGCCCATGCTGCAGCGCAACAAAAAAACCGGTTTATCGCCCGGACCGCAGGACCTCCGGATTGACCAGGAAGCCGGGATCGATCCGGCCCGCCAGGGCATCGAGGATGTTCTGCGCGGCACGCACCGCCATCCTGGCCAAAGTCTCCTGCGCCGAGGCGGCCGAGTGCGGGGTGAGGATGACGTTATCCATGCCGAGCAAGGGGTTGTCGGGCAGCGCTGGCTCCACGCTCAGCACATCGAGCCCGGCTGCGGCGACCTTTCCAGACCGAAGCGCGTCTATCAGCGCTGCCTCTTCGACCACCGGCCCGCGCGCGGTGTTGATCAGCCACACCCCGGGCTTCATGCGGGCGAAGGCGTCGGCGTTGATCAAGTGACGCGTGCTGTCGTTCAGAGGGCAGTGCAGTGTCACGACGTCGGCCTCGGCCAACGCGGCGCGCCAATCGGGGGCGGGGAGGTGGCCGTCGGCGGCGATGCGCGGGGTGGGGAAGGCGGGGTCGTGCACCATCACCCGCATGCCGAAGGATGCGCAGAGCCGAGCAACGCGCGCGCCAATGCGGCCGTAGCCGATGACGAGCACGGTGCGGCCGGCGAGTTCGCCGATGAGAGGGCCGTCGACCGAACGCCACGCACCGCGGCGCACCATGGCGTCATACTGGGTGAGCCGGCGGGCGACGCCGAGCAGAAGCGCCATGGTGTGCTCGGCGACACCGAGGTCGTTGGCGCCGTTCGTCACCGCCACGGGCAGGCCGCGGTCGGTGCAGGCGGCGATGTCCACCGTGTCGAACCCGACCCCGTAGCGGGCGACCACCTTAAGCTTCGGGCAGGAAGCGAGAAAGGCGCGATCGACCCGGGTCAGCCAGAGCAGGATCGCCTCCGCCTCACGGGCGCGGGAGGCGAAATCGGCCGCGTCGGTGGCGACCGTGACCGTGACGTCGGGCGCGGCGTCGAGGACGGCGCGCCCGGCCGGATGCAGCGGCCGCTCGAGCAGAATCACGGACATCGGGGTCCTTTCTTGAGGAGTTGCGGTCGCGTCATGGTCCTCCGACCATGCACTGGCGGCAAGACGATGTCCTGGACGGCGACGCGCTATTTCGCTATTCGATTTCGGTGATGGCTCAGATGCGCGCCCTGGCCTGTTTTATGACGCGCCGCCCCGGCGCGGGTTTTGCGACGCGCTGCCCCCGCGCGGGCGTCGGCGCGCTTCCGCTGCGACTTAGCCGCCCCTGGGCGTGATTGGGCCGGGCAAGGGTTTGCCCGCTCCGCCGCTCAGGGGTCGTGCTCAGGCCAGTCGCAACCGCGGACCGAAACAGAACAGCACCATGTCCAGCATCACCCATCCTTCCTTCGGCACCCTCGCTCCCGATCGCGTCATCGTCTTCGACACCACGCTGCGCGACGGCGAACAGTCTCCCGGCTTCTCCATGAATCTCGAAGAGAAGCTGCGCATGGCGGAAGCCCTTGAGGACCTCGGCGTCGACGTGATCGAGGCCGGATTCGCTATCGCCTCGCCTGGTGACTTCGAAGCCGTGCGCGCGATCGCGGAAAAGATCCAGGGCGCGGTGGTGTGCAGCCTGGCGCGCGCAGCGAAGAACGACATCCTCGCCGCCGCCGAGGCGCTGAAGCCCGCCAAGCGCAAGCGCATCCACACCTTCATCAGCACCTCGCCCCTGCACATGAAATACAAGCTGCAGCTGGAGCCCGAGCGGGTGCTGGAGAGGGTGACCGAAAGCGTCACCCTTGCGCGAAACTATGCCGACGACGTCGAATGGTCTGCCGAGGACGGCAGCCGCACCGACCCCGATTTCCTATGCCGCTGCGTGGAGGCGGCAATCAAAGCCGGCGCCACCACCATCAACATCCCCGACACGGTGGGCTACGCCGTGCCGGAGGAGTTCGGCGCGATCTTCACCATGCTGCGCGAGCGTGTGCCGGGGGCCGATCGCGTCGTCCTCTCCGCCCATTGCCACAACGATCTCGGGCTTGCGGTGGCGAATACGCTCGCTGCGATCCGCGCGGGCGTGCGTCAGGTCGAGTGCACCATCAACGGCATCGGGGAGCGCGCGGGCAACGCTGCACTTGAGGAGATCGTGATGGCGCTGAAGACGCGCCCCCAGGTGTTCGGAGCGGATACGGGCGTGGTGGCGCGCAATATCGTGCGCACCTCGAAGCTCTTGTCCACCATCACCGGCTTCGACGTGCAGCCGAATAAGGCGATCGTCGGCCGCAACGCCTTCGCCCACGAATCGGGGATCCATCAAGACGGCATGCTGAAGCACGCCGGCACCTACGAAATTATGACACCCGAAAGTGTGGGTTGGGCGAAATCGAGCCTTGTGCTCGGCAAGCACTCAGGCCGCGCCGCCTTCCGCGACAAGCTGAGGCAACTGGGCTACGGGGACATCGGCGAGAATGCGCTGAATGACGCCTTCCAGCGCTTCAAGAAACTGGCGGACGCCAAAAAGGTGGTATTCGACGAGGACATCATCGCCCTCGTCGACGACGAGGTGGTGCGCGCGCATGACCACATCCGCTTCGTCTCGCTCGAGGTCTGGGCGGGGTCGAAGGGGCCGCAGCGCGCGGTGCTCGAACTCGACATTGACGGCGAGGTGAAGCGGGCGGAAGCGACCGGCGATGGGCCGGTGGACGCGACCTTCAAGGCAATTCGCGCCCTCTTCCCGCACGAGGCCATTCTCAAGCTGTTCCAGGTGCATGCGGTGACGGAGGGCACCGACGCGCAGGCGAAGGTGACGGTGAGGCTCGAGGAAAGGGGCAAGCTGGTCGACGGCCAGGGGGCAGACACCGACACCTTGGTGGCTTCGGCGCGGGCTTACATCCACGCTCTGAACAAGCTGATGGTGAAGCGGTTGCGCACGGCTCCGGAGCCCGAGGTGACGGATGCGGCTGCGCGCGTCGTCGTGGTGTGACAGTAGAGCATGGGGCAGCCGAGCTGCCCCTTGCTCCGAGGTCAGCGCCGCCAGAGCGGGCGGCCGAGATTGACGTCCCTGTCCGAGGTGAGGGCTCCGGCGGCGGCCCCCACCGCGCCGCCAACCACTGCACCCCCCACCACGCTGCCGCCCGTCACGGCTGAGACGCCAGCACCAGCGGCACCACCGAGTGCGGCGCCTGACAAGGCGCGGTCCGTGGTCGAAGTGCCGCAGCCGGCGAGCGTCAGTGCCAAAGGGGCGGCCAGCATCCACATGGTCTTGCGCACGGTCGATCTCCTCCTTTGCAAATCGGTGCAACAGGCAAGATGGGATCGATCCAAGGCGGCGAGGCTGAGGCATGATCATGTCCTCACCCAGGCGTGATCGGATCAGTCGCTCCCCACATGCGCAGGTGTGTCGAAACAAACCCGGTTGAGCCGGCGGGGCTTGCGCCGTAAACCCCGCTTCCGGCCGCGCGTGTGACGTGCCGATGAACGGCACCGGCCGGCCCCGCAGAAAGGTTGCCTACCGATGATGTCGCGACTGCTCGGGATCCTGTCGGCCGACATGGCCATCGATCTCGGCACGGCCAATACGCTGGTCTACGTCAAGGGACGGGGCATCGTGCTCGACGAGCCCTCCGTCGTTGCCATCGCCGAAGTGCGCGGCAAGAAGCAGGTTTTGGCAGTGGGCGAGGAGGCGAAGCAGATGCTCGGCCGCACGCCGGGCAACATCCAGGCCATCCGGCCTTTGCGGGACGGTGTGATCGCCGACTTCGAAGTCGCCGAGGAGATGATCAAGCACTTCATCCGCAAGGTGCACAACCGGCGCAGCTTCGCCTCCCCGATGATCATCGTCTGCGTGCCCTCGGGCTCGACCGCGGTGGAACGGCGCGCCATCCAGGAAAGCGCGGAATCGGCCGGCGCGCGCAAGGTCTACCTGATCGAGGAGCCGATGGCGGCGGCGATCGGGGCAGGGCTTCCGGTCACCGAACCCTCGGGCTCGATGGTGGTCGACATTGGCGGCGGCACCACCGAGGTCGCGGTGATTTCGTTGGGCGGAATCGTCTACTCGCGGTCCGTCCGGGTCGGCGGCGACAAAATGGACGAGGCCATCATTTCCTATATTCGCCGCAACCACAATCTGCTGATCGGCGAGGCCTCGGCCGAGCGGATCAAGATCGAGATCGGCGCGGCCTGCCCGCCCGACGACATGGAGGACGGTCCGGTGAAGGAGGTGAAAGGACGCGACCTGATGAACGGCGTGCCGCGCGAGGTCGTCGTTTCCCAACGTCAGATCAGCGAAAGTCTGGCCGAGCCCGTCTCCGCCATTGTCGAGGCGGTGAAAGTGGCGCTGGAGAACACGCCCCCTGAACTCGCTGCCGACATCGTCGACAAGGGCATCGTGCTGACGGGAGGTGGGGCGCTTCTCCATCGCCTCGACCATGTGATCCGGATAGCGACGGGTCTTCCCGTGCTGGTGGCCGAGGACCCGCTCTCCTGTGTTGCCCTCGGCACGGGGCGGGCGCTTGAGGAGATGAAGAAGCTGCGCAACGTGCTGTCCTCGATGTACTGATCGCATGCGGCCGCCGAGTCGTGGGCGGCGTGGGTGAGGCGAGGCGGGAGAGGAAACGGAGCACGATGCGGGCGGCGAGATGATCCGGCTCAGCGTGCCGGTGCGGCAGGCCCTGGCCCGGCTCGTGCTGCCGGCGCTGATCGCCGCCTCCTTCGGGCTGATGCTGATCGGCAAGGCGGACACGGTGCTGGTCGAGCGCGCGCGGACACAGCTTGCCGACGTGGTGGTGCCGCTGTACGCCGTGCTCGGCCGCCCGATCGGGACCGTGAGGGACGCGATCGCCGAGATTCGACGGCTGATCCTGCTCCGCTCGGAGAACGCCCGCCTGCGCGAGGAGAACGAGCGGCTTCGGCGCTGGTACGACCGGGCGTTGGCTCTCGAGGCCGAGAACCGGGCCCTGCGCCGCGTGCTGAATGCGCCAGCCGATCCCACGCCGATCTTCACCACAGCGCGCGTGGTCGCCGATGTCGGGGGCGCCTATGCCCGGTCAGCGCTCGTTGCCCTGGAGCCGAACCATGCCGTGCGCAAGGGGCAGGTCGCGGTCGATGCGTCCGGACTCGTGGGCAGGGTCAGCGAGGTCGGCAATCGCTCGGCCCGGCTCCTGCTCCTGACCGACATCAACTCCCGCATCCCGGTCCAGGTCGAGCGCACAGGCACGCGCGCCATTCTCGCCGGCACCAACGCGCCGCGGCCGCGGATCCAGCACTGGACGGGGCCTGAGCAGCCGCAGCCGGGAGACCGCATCGTCACCTCCTCGGAGGCGGGTGCGATGCCGGCTGGGCTTCCGGTCGGTATCGTGCGCGAGGGCCGCACCGGGCTCGAGGTCGAACCCTTCGCTGATCTCGACCGGCTCGACTTCGTCCGTCTGCACGATTTCGGCCTGAGCGGCATCCTTTCACCCGACCAGGTGACGCGGCCGGCGCAACGCCCGAGGCGCAACGGTGGCTAGCCCGATTGCCCGCCCACCGCAGCCGCGTGGCCTCTGGGCGCGCCTTGATCAGCTCGCTCGCAGCTCCGCCCCGGTCGCGGTCGCCGTCATCCTGTTGCTTGCTACCGCGCTGCCGATGGGGTTTGCCGCGCACCAAGGTGGCCTGCCGCTGACGGCGCTGGCATCTGTCTTCTTCTGGACCCTGTATCGACCGGGCCTGATGCCGCCCTGGGTGGTGTTTGGCCTGGGCGTGCTTGCCGACCTTCTCACTGCTGCTCCTCTTGGGGTCAGCGCTCTGATTCTGCTGCTCTTGCACGGTGGCGTGCTGACGCAACGGCGCGCCCTCGCCAAGCAGTCCTTCCTCATCGTTTGGATCGGCTTCGCGCTGTTCGCTGCCACCCTGCTCGCCTTGAACTGGGGGATGAGAACCCTCCTTTCTCTGACCATTCAACCCATTGCGCCAGGTTTATTCGAGTGCGGCATGACGATCGCCGCTTATCCTCCTCTCGCGTGGCTATTTGTGCGTCTCGAACGATCTCTCGAACCGGTGTGAGCGTGCGATGAAGCGAGAGAGGACGCGCAGGTCGCTGTTCACCCGGCGCGTGCTGCTGATCGGTGCCGGCCAACTTGCGCTCACTGGCGCCCTGGGTGTCCGGCTCTACCAGCTCCAGGTCTTGGAGAGCGACCGCTACACGCTGCTTGCGGAGGAGAACCGCATCAGCGTGCGCCTGATCCCCCCGCCGCGCGGGCGCATTCTTGATCGCTTCGGCGAACCCCTTGCTGCGAACCGGCAGAATTGGCGCGCGCTGCTGATCGCCGAGCGCACCGACGACATCGCCGCCACCCTTGCCAATGTGGCGCAGATCGTGCCGATCTCGGAGGCCGAGCGGGGGCGGATCGAACGCGACATACGCCGTCGCCGCCGGTTCGTGCCGGTGATGGTGCGAGATTTCCTCTCCTGGGACGAGATGGTCCGGCTCGAGGTGAACGCGCCGGATCTGCCCGGCATCCTGACCGATGTCGGCTCGCACCGGGTCTACCCGGGTGGTGAGGCTTTCGCCCATGTTGTCGGCTACGTCGCCCCTCCCGCCCAGGCCGATCTCGACGGCGACCCGATTCTCGAGTTGCCCGGCATCCGGGTCGGCAGGGCCGGGCTTGAACGCGCGCATGATAGAGTGCTGCGCGGGCGTGCCGGCACTGTCCAGCTCGAGGTCAACGTGGTCGGGCGTGTCATTCGCGAGCTCGGCCGCGAGGAGGGAGCCCCCGGCCAGGATGTGACGACGACGCTGGACGCCGGCTTGCAGAGGGCCGTGTTCACGCGGATCGCCGACGAGGCGGCGGCTGCGGTGGTGCTGGATGCGCGCAACGGCGAGGTGCTGGCCATGGCGTCCTCGCCCTCCTTCGACCCCTCCGTGTTCGACTCCGGCGTCAGCGCGGCGCAGTGGCGGGAGTGGACGACCAACCGCCGCGCGCCGCTGACCAACAAAGCGATCGCCGGGCTCTATGCCCCGGGGTCGACCTTCAAGATGGTGGTGGCACTGGCCGCGCTCGAGGCACGGGCAGTGACGCCCGGCGAGCGCATCGTCTGCACCGGCGTGACCGAGGTGGGCGACGCCAAGTTCCATTGCTGGAAGCGCGGGGGCCACGGCGCCCTGGACATGCGCGAAGCGATCAAGCAGTCCTGCGACTGCTATTTCTACGAGGTGGCGCGGCGGACGGGGATCGACCGCATCGCTGCGATGGCCAACCGGTTCGGGCTCGGCGTGCCGCTCTCGATCGAACTGCCCGGGGCGCGTCCGGGTCTGATCCCGACCCGCGCCTGGAAGCAGGCGACGACAGGCAAGCCCTGGGCGCTGGGCGAAACTTTGGTGCACGGTATCGGCCAGGGCTACATTCAAACGACGCCCCTCTCGCTCGCCGTGATGACGGCACGGATGGTGAACGGCGGGCGGGCGGTCGAGCCGCACCTGACGCGCGCCATCGGCGGCCAATTGCTGCGCGGGCATCGCGCTGAGGACTGGCCGAGCCTGGGCATTCCCGAGGCGCATCTGCGCATCATGCGCGAGGCGATGGACGGGGTGGTGAACGACCGGCAGGGAACGGCCTGGGCCTCACGCCTTCCGCCGGAAGCGGGCGGCCGCATGGGCGGCAAGACAGGCACTACCCAGGTGCGGCGCATCACGCTCGCTGAGCGCGAACGGGGGCTCAAGCGACAGCAGGACCTGCCCTATGAGTGGCGTCACCATGCTCTGTTTGTCGGCTACGCTCCGGCCGACCAGCCCGTGTACGCCTGCGCGGTGATCATCGAACACGGGGGAGGGGGATCCGCTGCCGCTGCGCCGGTTGCGCGCGACGTCCTCACCGAGGCGCTGACGCGCGACCCGGCCCGCCGCCGCACGCCGCCGGCACCGTCGCTGCAGGTGGCGGACGTCGGCTTGCCGGAAAAGGAGAGACGCCGGTGATTGAGCGGCGGCTTGCGCGCGAACGCGGCATGAGCCTGACCGAAAAGCTCGCCGCCGTCTCCTGGCCTTTTGTCGGCTTGCTCTGCGCTCTGGCTGCGGTCGGCTACGCGATGCTCTATTCCGCCGCTGGTGGTTCGGCCGAGCCATGGGCGTTCCGCCATGGGTTGAGGTTCGGCTTCGGTCTTTTGCTGTTGATCTGCATCGCGCTGATCGACATCCGATGGATCCTCAAGCTTGCTTGGCCGCTCTATGCCGGCGGCATAGGGCTGCTTGTCCTGGTCGCGCTGCATGGCGAGGTCGGCAAGGGAGCGCAGCGCTGGCTCGATCTCGGCGGTTTCCAGCTTCAGCCGTCCGAACTGGTGAAGATCCTGCTCGTCATCGCGTTGGCGGCCTGGTTCCACCGCGCTAACCTGGAGCGGGTGGGCAACCCGCTGTTCCTGATCCCACCCCTGGTCGCAACCGCGATTCCGGTGGTTCTGGTGCTGAAGCAGCCGAACCTCGGCACGGCCCTGATTACGACGATGGTGGCGGGATCCGTGTTCTTCGCCGCTGGCGTGCGGTGGTGGATGTTCGCCCTGGTGCTGGCGGCGGTGGCGATCGCCGCGCCGGTGGCCTACGAGAGCCTGCATGACTATCAGCGTCAGCGGATCCTTACCTTCCTCGACCCTTGGAGCGACCCGCTCGGGTCGGGCTACCACATCATCCAGTCGAAGATCGCGCTCGGGTCGGGCGGGCTGTTCGGCCGCGGTTGGCTGCAAGGCACACAGGGGCAGCTGAACTTTTTGCCCGAAAAGCAGACCGACTTCATCTTCACAATGTTGGCGGAGGAGTGGGGATTCGTTGGCGCTATTTCAGTGATGGGGCTCAATCTGATCGTTGTGCTCTACGGCTTGGCGATCGCGCTTGCGTGCAATCATCAATTCGGGCGACTTGTTGCCACCGGGATTTCTGTGAACTTCTTTCTCTATATGTTCGTCAACATTGCGATGGTGATGGGGATGATCCCGGTCGGTGGGGTGCCGCTGCCGCTGATCAGCCATGGAGGGTCAGCGATGCTGACAGTGCTGCTGGGGTTCGGCGTGCTCATGAGCGTACACGTGCACCGTGCGGTGGAGGTGGAGGCCGAGGAGGACCGATGAGCAGGGCGCCAGGTTGCGCCCGGCGGCACCGGGTGGGAAGGCTAGCCAGACCTTCCGACGCAGCCGGTGGGCAAGGGTGACAGTCGATGATGCGTGGGTCGGGTTTGCGCCGTTTTGGCAAGCCTTACTCTCGACAGGCTGAGCCTGCTTTGCTATCGCCCCTCGCCTGGGTCGGGCGCATAGCTCAGTTGGTAGAGCAGCTGACTCTTAATCAGCGGGTCCAAGGTTCGAATCCTTGTGCGCCCACCAGTCAAATGAATGTGTGAGCAACCCCATTCACAAGAACAAATGCG
>CALBEG010000174.1 GCA_937927455.1 uncultured Elioraea sp.
CAAGTCGGGGATTGCTCCGGAAGCCTGGGAAAGTCTGCGTCGCACTAAAGTTTTTTTAAAATCGCCCATTACCACGCCCCAAGGCGGCGGGTACAAGAGCTTGAACGTCACCATTCGCAAAACATTGGGACTGTTTGCCAACGTACGTCCCTGCAAGGCTTATGCGCCTTTTGTAAAAAGCAACTTTCCGAACATGGACTTGGTGGTCGTTCGCGAAAATGAGGAAGACCTCTACGCAGGTATCGAGCACCAGCAAACTGCCGAAGTAGTGCAATGCCTCAAACTCGTATCCAAACCCGGCTGCGAGAAAGTGATCCGCTATGCTTTTGAGTATGCGCGCGCCTACGGTCGCAGGAAAGTGACCTGCATGACCAAAGATAACATTATGAAGCATACCGACGGCTTGTTCCATCGCACTTTTGACGAAATTGCCCAAGAATATCCCGATATTCAAACTGATCACTATATTATTGACATCGGGGCGGCGCGGCTGGCAGCCCGCCCGGAGCAATTCGACGTAATTGTCACCCTCAATTTGTATGGCGACATTATCTCCGACATTACGGCGGAAGTGGCCGGTTCGGTAGGGCTGGGCGGTTCAGCGAACATCGGCGACGGCTTTGCAATGTTTGAAGCAATTCACGGCTCGGCGCCAGATATCGCCGGCAAGGACATTGCCAATCCCTCTGGTCTGCTCCATGCAGCCTGCTTGATGCTGGTACACGTTGGGCAGCCCAAAGTGGCGGAGACCATCCAGAATGCTTGGCTTAAGACCCTGGAAGACGGCATTCACACCGCCGACATTTACAGCGAGGCTTTTACGCGGCAAAAAGTGGGCACGCAAGCCTTTGCCCGAGCAGTTATCGAACGTCTTGGACAACAACCGGAAAAATTGGGTGTTATTCAACTCGGCGACAACGCTCAACCTATTACCATTCGACTTAATCCCACCTCTGCCGTGACCAAAAAACTGTTGGGCGTAGATGTGTTCTTGCATTGGACGGGCGAAAGCCGCGATCCTAACCAATTGGGCACGCTGCTGGAACAACTCGCTGGCGACCAGTTTGCGCTCAAGATGATTACCAATCGTGGGGTGAAGGTTTATCCCTATGGGCTACCAGAAACTTTCTGCACCGACCACTGGCGTTGCCGGTTCGAGGCTCCGCCCGGCAAGCCCACCAACCCGATGATGCTCGTGCATCTGCTGCACGGGCTGGTCCGCTCCGGCCTGCAGGTGATCAAGACCGAACACCTCTACGCCTTCGACTCTCGGCCGGGCTATTCGCTCGCCCAGGGTCAGTGACGCCGGCCCGGCAGGTGTCGCCGCACGCTGCCCGCCGTGCGCGCGGGCGCGTCCGGAACGCCGACGAAGCCCAGTAAACCAGGGATTCACCTGAGCCCGCGATCCTCGCTCCGTCCTTCAGGAGACGGAGCGAGCATCCATGACTCTCCCCTGCTATGCGGCCGACGCCTTGGCCACCGGCGCCCTGCCCCTCGCCTTCACCGGCCCGATACCCGCCGATCCGCTGTTCGCCGACCAGTGGCACCTCACCCACCCCACCGCCGGGATCAATCTCCGCAGCGTATGGACCGAGTTCACCGCCCGCGGTGTGCAAGTCGCCGTGGTCGACGACGGCTTCGACTACCGCCACCCCGACCTTGCCCTGCGCTACGACACCACGCTCGATCGCGACTGGCGTGACAACGACTTCGACGCTCTGAACTCGGCCGGGGAACGGCACGGCACGGCGGTGACAGGGGTGATCGCTGCCGCGCGCGACGGGCAGGGCGCGGTCGGAGTCGCGCACGGTGCCACCCTGGCCGGTTTGCGGATCGGCTACGGCACCGCCGGCAGCGCTGCCCAATACGCCAAGGCCCTGGTCGACGGCGCGCGGTTCGACGTCGTCAACTGCTCCTGGGGCTACGGCAATTTCTTTTCCGACAATTTTGCCTCGCCCACCTTCTTCGCCGCCGCCAACGCGCTCGCCCAAGGTTCGGCGACAGGGCGCGAGGGCCTCGGCACCGTCTACGTGTTCGCCGCCGGCAACGCGCGGGCCTCGGGCGACACTGTCAACCATCACAATTTCCAGAACTCCATCCATACCATCGCCGTGGCGGCGACCGACGCCTCGGGTCGTCATACCGCCTCGTCCACCCCCGGTGCGGCCCTGCTCGTCGCCGCGCCCGGGCAAACCATCACCACCACCGACCTTCGGGGCTCGGCCGGCTATGGCGAGGGCGACTGGGCGTCGGTCAACGGCACCTCCTTCGCCGCGCCGATCGTTTCGGGCGTGGTCGCCCTGATGCTGGAGGCGAACAGGGCGCTCGGCTGGCGCGACGTGCAGGAGATCCTCGCCCATTCGGCACGCCCGACGGATTCCGCCAACCCCTCCTGGGTCACCAACGGGGCCGTGGGCTGGAATGGCGGCGGCCTCAGGTTCTCCAACGACTATGGCTTCGGCCTCGTCGATGCGCACGCCGCCGTGCGCTTGGCCGAGACGTGGTTCGCGGGCGGCGGCGTGGCGGCCACCTCGGCCAACAAGCAGGTGCGACAGGCCAACGTCGCGACGGGACTCGCCATCCCCGACAACAGCACCGCCGGCGTCACCGCGACGGTTGCCCTCGACGGCGGGCTGACCATCGACCAGGTCGAGGTCTTCGTCGACATCCGCCACGCCGCGCTCGGCGACCTGTTCGTCAGCCTCACCTCGCCCTCGGGAACGGAAAGCGTGCTGATCAATCGCCCCGGCCGCGGCGCCTTCGGCACGGAACTGCGCTTCAGTCTCACCTCGAACGCGTTCTGGGGCGAAAGTTCGGGCGGGGTGTGGACGCTGAAGGTGGCTGACCTGCGCGCGGGCACTGTCGGCACCTTCGCCTCCTGGCGTCTGACCGTGCATGGAGACGCCGACACGGGCGACGACCGCCACGTGTTCACCGACGCCTTCGCCGCCCTCGCCGCCGCAGACCCTTCGCGCGCCGTGCTCGCTGACCACGACGGCGGGACAGACACGCTGAACGCCGCCGCCGTCACCTCGGCCGTCAGCATCGACCTCGATCGGGGAGGGACGATCGCCGGCCGACCTTTCACCATCGCCACGCCGGGCGCGTTCGAGAACGCGATCGGCGGCGACGGCGACGACAGGCTCGCCGGCAACGCGCTCGCCAACCTGCTCTGGGGCGGGCGCGGCCATGACGTGCTGGACGGCGGGGCGGGCGACGACACGATCAAAGGAGGGGCTGGCGATGACACGCTGATCGGTGGGCCGGGCCTCGACACCGCGCTCTACGACGGGCTGTGGGCGTCGTTCACCTTCTCCTTTGAGGCCGACTGGCTGCTTCTGTTCGACAGCACCGGGCGGGAGGGACATGACCGCCTGCACGGCATCGAGCGTCTGGTGTTCGCTGATACGACGGTATGGGTGGCCGATCTTCTGCCCCCTCCTCCCCCGCCCCCCACCCCGAACGCGCCGGCCCGGCTGTTCGTCAGCCAGTCCACCGCCATCGCGCCCGGAGAGACGAGCTGGGTCGAACTGGGCGGTGGGTCGCGCACCCGCTCCGGGAGCGATTTCGGCATCCCCAACCTTCCCTCCTCCACCGCAGCCGACGTGCTGTGGACCGAGGCGGGGGTGTCCCTGGCCGTGCTCTCCGCCTGGGATTCGCTGCGCGCCGCACGAGTGCTGGACGAGGATGGCGGCGAGGTGCGGCTCGCCAACCTGCGCACGGTCGATGTCGCGCTCGCCGGCACGCGCGGGAGCACCGTGGAGGTGGTCGACGTGAAGCGCGGGCGAATCGCCACTGGCGAGGGCGACGATGTCGTCACCGTCCGCGCCTTCTTCGCCGATGCCAACCTCAACGCCTCGAGCAACCGTTTTGTCATCGAAACCGGCGCGGGCGACGACGTGATCGAGGTCATCGGCTGGAACGGCGTGACCAACGCGGTGATCGATGCCGGCGCCGGCAACGACCGTGTCCGCGGCACGACGGCCATGGACACCATCCGCGGCGGCAGGGGCAACGACGTGCTGTGGGGGGGTGGGGGTCGCGATCAGTTCGTCTTCCGCGACGGTGATGGCCACGACCTGATCATGGACTTCGACGCGGTGGGCGACGACCGCCTCCGGTTCGAAGGCGTGGCGCGCGACACCGTCTCCTGGTCGGCGGCGGAGGACGGCGTGCTGGTGCGCTATGGCACCCGGGGCGACACCATCCTGCTCATCGGTGTGCCGGTGGCGACCCTCGATTGGACGGACTTCGCCTTCGCCTGAAAGCCAAGGGTCGGCGCCGCCCGCGCCGCGCTCCGCCACGTGCGAGGCAAGGGCCGGCGGCGCCAGAGGGAACAAGGCGCCCGCGGCGCTGACCGACCGTTCGCCGCGCATCCTGCCGCCCCCCCTGGGCGGAGACGAGAGCGCTACCGCGCGCTGCCGAGTCCAATCGGTTGCGTCTGCAACCCGCTGCCGCGTCCGAGACGGTGCGGTTCCGACCCAGCGCCCCCGGTCGAGGACCGTGCGCTGACGCGCGAGCGGCCGCGGCAACGCCCGTGTTGCGAACGCGCGCCGCTTCGACGCCGGTTCAAGGCACCGAAGCGAAGCCACCCCGCGTCCTGTCGAACAGCGGATCGCGCACGGGGCTCACACGGTGGCGTCGAGCGACCCGCCGGGGGGTGCAGACGGTTCCGGCGCCGTCGCGGCCGGCCCGCCCGTGCTCACCACCACCATGGCGGGCTTGAGCAACCGCCCGTTCAGTGTCCAGGCCGGCGTCCAGGCCTGGGCCACGTGCCCCGCCGGCACGGTGGGCGAGGGCGCCTCCGCCATCGCCTGATGGAGGTCGGGGTCGAACTTCACCCCGGCCGCCTCGTGGCGCTGCACGCCGTGCCGTTCCAGCGTGGCGAGGAACATCCGCGCCGTCGCCGCCACCCCTTCGCGCAGCTTCGCGAGGATCTCGGCCTCGCCCTCGGCCGGGGGAGGCAGGGCGGAAAGCGCGCGATCGAGCGTCTCCGCCACCTCGACGATGTCCCGGGCGAATTTCTGCACCGCGAAGTTGCGCGCGTCCTCGACGTCGCGCTTGGCCCGCACGCGGACATTCTGCGTCTCGGCTTCGGCACGCAGCCAGCGATCCTTCATCTCGGCGAGGTCGGCCTCGAGCGTGCGGATCCGTTCGGCGGCTTGCGCCATCAGCGCCTCCGCGCCGGCCGCCGGGTCGGGCGCTGAAGCCTCAAGGTCGGCGGCCTCGGGTGCGGCGTCGGCGACAGGTTTCGGAGTCTCGGTCTGCATGACGCTCATCCGTAGAGAGAGTGGGACGCGAGGGGAAGGGGATCAGCCGAGCAGGCGGCCGATCACCTTCGCCGTATAGTCGACGGCCGGGATGATCCGGCCGTAGTTGATCCGGGTCGGCCCGATGACGCCGATCGCGCCCACCACCCGTTCGCGCGCATTCCGGTAGGGTGCAACGATCATGGTCACGCCGGCGGTTTCGAACAGGCGGTTCTCCGACCCAATGAAGATCTGCACCCCCTCCGAGGCCTGGGCGAGTTCGAGCAGCTTGAGCAGCGTCTCCTTCGCCTCCAGCCGCTCGAACAGGGTGCGGATGGCCTCGAGCTGGGCGAGCGCGGTGACGTCGGCGAGCAGCCGCGCCTGGCCGCGCACGATCAAGGCCCCTCCCGACGGCCCGCCGGACCAGGTCGCGAGCCCCGCTTCCACCACCTTGGAGGCGAGGGCATCGAGTTCCGTGCGCGCCTCGCTAATCTCCTCCTCGATCGCGCGCCGGGCCTCCTCCAGCGTGCGCCCGGCGAGGCGGGCATTCACGTAGTTGGTCGCCTGCGTGAGCGCGGACGGGGGAAGACCGGGCGGAGCCTCGATGATCCGGTTTTCGACCGAGCCGTCCTCACCGACCAGCACGACGAGGACGCGACCGGGACCGAGCGCGACGAACTCGACATGGCGCAGCGGCGCATCGGCCTTCGGCGCGAGCACGAGGCCGGCGGCCTGGGACAGGCCTGCGAGCAGGGCAGAGGCCTCCTCAAGCACCTCCTCGATGGAGCGGCCGCGGGTGGCACACCGCGCAGCGATCGCCTCCTCCTCCTCGGGCGTGAGCGCGCCACGCTCCAACAGCCCATCGACGAACAGCCGAAGCCCGCGGTCGGTTGGCAGACGGCCGGCCGAGGTGTGCGGCGCATAGATGAACCCCGCCTCCTCGAGATCGGCCATCACGTTGCGGATGGTGGCAGGCGAGAGCGACAGCGGCAGGCGGCGCGACAGGGTGCGGCTGCCGACGGGCTCACCGGTCTCGACATAGGCCTCGACGATCTCGCGCAGGATGAGGGCCGAGCGCGCGGGCAGACCGGCGCGCTGGACCTCCTCGCGTCTGCTCGCGCGTTCCGCAGCGCGGGCGGGCAGAGGGCCGTCGTTGCTCATGGCTCGATCTCTCGTCCCCTGAACAAGCTATGAACGCCCCCGCCTCGGGTCAACGCGCCCCCCTCGCCCGCATCAGGCGGCACGGCTATGGTCGTGGCCGCGTCACCGCAGTTCGGAGTTGCCATGCGTCCCTCGGGCCGCGCGCCCCACGCCCTTCGTCCCGTGTCGCTGCAGTTGAACCCGATCCGGCACGCCGAGGGGTCCTGCTTCGTCAAGTTCGGCCACACGCACGTCCTGTGCACCGCCTCGGTCGAGGCGAAGGTGCCGCCTTTTCTCCGCAACACCGGGCAAGGCTGGGTGACGGCCGAATACGGCATGCTGCCGCGCGCCACGCACACGCGCGGCGAACGCGAGGCCGCGCGCGGCAAGCAATCGGGGCGCACGCAGGAGATCCAGCGCCTGATCGGGCGGGCCTTGCGGGCCGCGATCGATCTGTCCGCCCTGGGCGAGACGACGATCACCCTCGATTGCGACGTCATCCAGGCGGATGGTGGGACGCGCACCGCTGCCATCACCGGGGCGTGGGTCGCGCTCGCCGCCGCCTGCCGGCGGCTCGTTGAAGCGCGCGTGCTTGGCTCCTCGCCTATCCGCACCCAGGTCGCCGCCGTGTCGTGCGGGCTTTATCGGGGCACGCCGGTGCTTGATCTCGACTACGCCGAGGATTCGGAGGCGGAAGCGGACGGCAATTTCGTGCTGACGGCGGAAGGCGGCCTCGTCGAGGTGCAGGCGACGGCGGAGAAACGCCCGTTCCGGGGCGAGGAGCTCGACGCGCTGGTCGCGCTCGCGCGCGAGGGCTGCAACAGCCTGTTCGCCGCCCAGCGGGAGGCGCTCGGTGGCAGCGCCTGAACGAAGGCGGCTCGCCCCCGGCGATCGGCTCGTCATCGCCACCCACAATGCGGGCAAGCTGAGCGAGATCGCCGCCCTTCTCTCGCCCTTCGGCCTCGATCTCGTCTCGGCCGGCGCACTGGGGCTTGCCGAGCCGGCCGAGACCGGCGCGACCTTCGCCGAAAACGCCACCCTGAAGGCACTCGCGGCAGCGCGTGCGGCGGGGCTTCCGGCACTCGCCGACGACTCAGGCATCGGCTTCGCTGCTCTCAACGGTGCGCCTGGTGTGCACACCGCGGACTGGGCAATCCTGCCGGACGGATCGCGCGACTTCGGGGTGGCGATGGCGCTCGCCCGGGCGCGGCTCGGCGAGCCGGAAGACTTGCGGGCGTGGTTCACCTGCTGCCTCGCGCTTGCCTGGCCCGACGGCGTGGTGGAAACCTTCGAGGGCCGCGTGGATGGGCAGTGGGTCTGGCCGCCGCGCGGTCGCCGGGGCTTCGGCTACGACCCGATGTTCGTCCCTGAGGGCGAACGCGAGACGTTCGGCGAGATGGAGCCTGCGCGAAAGGACGCCATCAGCCACCGCGCGCGGGCCTTCGCCCTGCTCGCCGCCCGTCTGAGAGACGGCGGCGTGTGAGGTTTCGACCCCGCTTCCTCCGACCACAGCGCGCGGCGATCACAGACGCGGGATGACGGTTCTTTGACGGCCGCGACTCCCGCAACCCTGATATGCTCTGCGTGCGAAATGACGAGCGAGGTGGCCCATGGGTGTGTCGCGGCGCGGTCTCGTGGCGGGGGTTTCGGCGGTCTCCGCCCTCACGGCCCTCGGGCACCCGGCTCGCGGGTCGGAAAAGCTCCCGGTCGATGTCGCTCTGGTGCTTGCGGTCGACGTCTCGCGCTCGATCGACGAGGACGAGGCCAGATTGCAGCGCCAGGGCTACCGCAACGCGATGGTCGACCCGCGCGTGGTGAACGCGATCCGCTCCGGCACCATCGGTGCGATCGGGCTTGCGTATGTCGAGTGGGCGTCGGCCGACTATCAGCGCTTGGTCATCCCCTGGACGAAGATCGACGGGATGGAGAGCGCTCAGGCCTGGGCGGCCGCCCTTGATGCCGCACCGCGCGTGTCGATGAACTGGACCTCGATCTCGGGCGCGATCGAATTCTCCATGCGCGTGCTCGAGGATGCGCCGTTCGAGCCGACGCGAAAGGTGATCGACATCTCGGGCGATGGGGTGAACAACTCCGGCGCGCCGGTCACCTTGCTGCGCGACCTCGCGGTCGATGCTGGCATCACCATCAACGGATTGCCGATCCTGAACGATCGCAGCCCGTTCGGGCGTCCTCACAACATGAGCCTGGATCAGTACTTCGTCGAATTCGTCATCGGCGGCCCTGGCGCCTTCGTCATTCCTGCGGACGATTTCGAGGCGTTTCAAGGAGCGGTCCAGCGCAAGCTGATCCGCGAGATTTCAGCGTTCGAGGGGCAGACCCGAACGGGGTGACATCCGACTCCGCCTCACCCATCCTCCTGCATCATCCTGCCGCGTCGCTGGGTCTGCAAACGATCCGGATACACTCTCAACCGCGCAGCACTCTCGCGCCTCCTACGCATGCCTTGTGTGCTGCCACGACGCTGCGCCAGAGGTGCCGGCGGGCCGACGGGCCTGATCGCTGTCGCTTCGGTTCCCTGATTGGACGCGACGCCTTGCCTGCCGAGACGGGGACAGCTATCAGGCGCACCGGAGCCACTCCCCACGTCGAACCGCCGCGGCAAGCAGAACTGCATCGTTAGGCAGAGCTGCAGTGTGAGGCAGGAGAGAAGGTAATGGCAGCGGATGACGGCGATGAACCACCTCGATCGCCTGGAAGCGGAAGCGATCGCGATCATGCGCGAGGTCGCGGCATGTTTCCGCAATCCCGTCCTGCTCTACTCGATCGGTAAAGACAGTTCCGTCGTTCTTCACCTCGCCCGCAAGGCCTTCTACCCGGCCTCCCTTCCGTTCCCTGTGCTGCACGTGGATACGGGGTGGAAGTTCCGCGATATGATCCGCCATCGTGACGAGGTCGCCGCGCGATACGGGCTCGATCTCCGCGTGCACACCAACGAGCAGGCAGCGCGCGCCAACATCACGCCCTTCACCGTCACCTCCGCCGTCTACAACCAGGCGATGAAGACGGAGGCGCTAAAACAGGCTCTCGCGCGCTGGGGCTTCGACGCGGCGATCGGCGGTGCCCGGCGGGACGAGGAGAAGAGCCGAGCCAAGGAGCGGGTTTTCTCGCACCGCACGGCGCAGGGCCGCTGGGACCCACGCCTGCAGCGCCCCGAGTTCTGGCATGCCTGGAACGTCCATCTCGGCCCCGGCGAGACCATGCGCGTCTTTCCGCTCTCGGACTGGACCGAGCGCGATGTCTGGGACTACGTCTGGCGCGAGGAGGTCCCCCTCGTACCGCTCTATTTCGCGAAGGAGCGCCCCGTCGTGCGCCGGCAGGGCACCTGGATCATGGTCGATGACGACCGTTTCCCGCTCGAACCGGGTGAGAGGCCTGAACTGCGCCGTGTGCGCTTCCGCTCCATCGGCTGCTACCCCTATACCGGCGCGTTCGAGAGCGATGCCGCCACGCTGGCCGACATCATCGTCGAGATGCGCGCCGCCCGAACATCTGAACGCCAGGGCAGGCTGATCGACCACGACGTGCCCGGCTCGATGGAGCGGAAGAAGCAGGAGGGCTATTTTTGACAACAGCGCCCGACGCCCCCGCGCTCGACAAACCCTCCGCCGCGGCCGAACGCGTCGCCCGTCTTGTTGCCGCCGAGGCGGCGAAGGGGCAGCTGCGCTTCCTTACCTGCGGCTCGGTCGACGACGGCAAATCCACGCTGCTCGGCCGCCTGCTCTACGATGCCGGGCTGATCTACGAGGACCAGCTCGCCACCCTGCTGAACGAAAGCCGCGGCCGCGTGCCGGACGGCGAGCTCGACTTCTCGCTCCTGCTCGACGGGCTCCTCGCCGAACGGGAGCAGGGGATCACCATCGACGTCGCCTGGCGTTACGTCGCCACCGACAAGCGCAAGTTCATCATCGCCGACTGCCCGGGCCACGAGCAGTACACGCGCAACATGGCGACCGGAGCGAGCCGCTCCGACGCCGCCCTCCTGCTCGTTGACGCGCGTAAGGGCCCAACGGTGCAAACCCGCCGCCACCTGTTCATCCTTGCGCTGATGGGTGTGCGTCATGTCGCGGTGGCGGTGAACAAGATGGATCTCGTCGGCTACGAGAAGGCGACGTTTGATCGGATCGCGGCCGAAATCGCGGCAGTGGCTGAGAGGCTTGGTTTTGCCGAACTGCGCGCCGTGCCGGTCTCAGCGCTGAAGGGCGACAACGTAGCCCGCGCATCCGCCGCCATGCCCTGGTACGATGGGCCGCCTCTGCTCACCTGGCTCGAGGAGCTCGAACCGGGGGCGCGCGACACTGCCGGCCCGTTTCGCCTGCCCGTGCAGTGGGTCTGCCGCGCCGGCCAGGACTTCCGCGGTTTCGCCGGGCTGATTGTGCGTGGCCGGGTTGCCGTCGGCGATCGCGTCCTCGTCGCCCGCTCCGGGCTTGCTGCTCACGTCGCCCGAATCGTCACCGCCGATCGCGACCTCGAAGCCGCCGAGGCCGGAGCCTCGGTGATCCTCGTCCTCGACCGCGAACTCGACGTCGCGCGCGGCGACGTGCTGTGCGCGGAGCCCCTGCCCGCGGTCGCCGACCAGATCCAGGCCCACCTGCTGTGGACCGGCTCCGCCCCGCTGGTCGCCGGACGGCGCTACCTGATGCGGCTTGGCACGGACGAGCTTCCCGTCTCGATCATGACCCTCAAGCATGCCATCGACGTCGAGACGGGGGCCAAAACCGCGGTTCGCTCCCTCGCCACCAACGGTCTCGCCGTCGTCACTCTCGCCACCGACCGGCCGATCGCGTTCGACCCCTACGCTGAGAACCGCGACACGGGCGGCTTCGTGCTGATCGACCGGATGACCCACGAGACGGTCGCCGCTGGGATGATCGACTTCCCGCTTCGGCGCGCGACCGCGATCTCGTGGCAGCACTTCGACGCCACCCCCTCCGCCAGGGCGGCCGCGATGGGCCAAACCCCCGTCATCCTCTGGTTCACCGGGCTCTCTGGGGCGGGCAAATCCACCATCGCCAACATCGTCGATCGCAAGCTGCTGCAGGCCGGGCGGCACTCCTTCGTGCTTGACGGCGACAATGTCCGCCATGGGCTGAACAAGGACCTCGGCTTCACCGAGGCCGACCGGGTCGAAAACATCCGCCGTGTGGCCGAGGTGGCGAGGCTGATGGCGGATGCCGGGCTGATCGTGCTCGTCTGCCTGATTTCCCCCTTTGCGCGCGAAAGGGCGCTTGCGCGCGAGATCGCCGGACCCCACCCATTCTTCGAAGTGTTCGTCGACGCCCCCTTGGCGGTGGCCGAGTCGCGCGATCCAAAGGGGCTCTACGCCAAGGCCAGGGCCGGAGCCTTGCGGAACTTCACCGGCATCGATGCGCCTTACGAGGCGCCCGTGGCACCGGACCTCCATCTCCGCTCCGACCAGGAGCCGCCCGAAGCCCTGGCCAACGCCGTCCTCGCACGTCTGGGCCTCAGGCTGTGACGGCGGCCTCGGCTCCTGTCTTTCTGCTCGGCGCGGCGCGGTCCGGCACGACTTGGCTCGCCAAGATCCTCGACTCCCATCCCGACGTCCTTTACCGCCACGAACCGGACATCGACCGCCGCGCACCGAACGGCCTGCCTCCGGTCGTTGAGGCAGATGAGGTCGCTGCCCATTTCGAGGCCGGCCGGGCCTACTTCCAGGGCCTGCTCGATGTTCGCACGGTCAAGGCTGTGGGCAGCCTGCCCGTGTTCCCGAAGCGCTGGGATCTGCCGTTCAGCCGGTCTGCGCGCGCAGCAATCGTCTATGGCGTGAAGGCCGCCTGCCGCTTGCCTGGGCTCGGACGCCGGCTTCGGCGCGCGGCTCTGCCGGGCTTCGGCGTGCCGCGCCGGGAGGGGATTGTCCCGCTCATCAAGTCGGTGAGCCAGCTCGGCCGTGCCGCCCTTCTGGTCGCCGCCATGCCTGAGGCGCGCTTCCTTCTCGTCGTGCGGCATCCGTGCGGCCAGGTCGATTCTCAGCTGCGGGGTCTCGCCGTCGCGGCCTTCGAGGACGGCGCCTCGATGAATGAGCTCCCCGCCGTCCGCGACCCTTGGCGCTTCGGCGCCGATCCCGAAACCTTCGCGGCCTTGAGCCTGGCCGAGCGCCTGGCCTGGGGTTGGCGCATCAGCAACACGCTGGCTCTCGAGGCGCTCGCGGACAATCCGCGTGCCAAGGTGCTGCGATACGAGGACGTGTGCGCCGACCCGATGGCGCACGCGCGCGCGATGCTCGACTTCCTCGGTCTGCCCTGGCACCCGAATGTCGAGCGGTTCGTGCGCGCAAGCACGGCAGAGGACCGGTCCGCTCGCTACTTCTCGATCATGCGCAATAGCGCCGAGGCCCCTAACCGCTGGCGAACCTCGCTGCCCGAGGAGACGCAGCGGCTGGTGCTGCGTACCGCGAGCGGAAGTCCCCCCGGACGCCTCTTCGACCTCGCGTGACTGGCGGCCCTGGTTCGCCCCGGGCGGTCTTCTGCATCCCCGGCGGAAGCCAGCTGCAGAGTCGCGACGGACGACGATTTTCAGATCGGGAACACCCTGTCGAGGTCATGATGCGCGAGCGTCCCGCTCCAGGCCGAACAGCCGCCATCGGCCCTGCTCTGCCCATGCGTGGCCAAAGGCAACGGAGGAGCAAAACGGCAGCGACCGCGGCAGCGCGACCCCGTCGAACTCATCGCGATCGTCGCGGTCCGCCATGCATCTCCCTGCAGGCCTCAGCGCGGGGTCCGATGGATCCTGCCAGTCCGCGCTTGTCGCCCCACACCAGGCTTGCGCAGCGCTCGCTTCTGGCCGGGCGGAGGGGTCCTCCGGGCAGTGGTGGCCGACACAGTGTGACCAGAGGCATCATCTCCACCGCGCCGTGCCTCGGCCTTCTGTCAGCTCGAAAAGATGGCCGCGGTGTTGAGCATCGGACGGCCGATGCGCGCCTCCCGTCAGGCGGTCCGCACCGGAGCCGCCGATCGGCCGATCGTCGCCCTCATCGCGCGCAAGCGTATCATGGTGGCTTCCGTCATCGGGCGGGTCATCGCTGGCAGCATCCCGCACCATGCTTGCAGCCCTGTTGCGCTGGATCACGTGATCGGGGGTCTTGCGGTTGGCCTCGCGGGCGGCAGGGAAAGGACGAGAGCGGGGCGTGACGGCCGGTCCTCGCGGGGAGGGGGCGCATGCCCGGCCGCCGTCAGACCGAGGGCAGCCACAGCACGTCCTCGATCCGCTCCGCACCGGTGGCCAGCATGACGAGACGGTCAAAGCCCAGCGCGATCCCTGAACAGGGCGGCAGGCCAGCCTCGAGGGCGGCGAGGAACTCCTCGTCCGGCAGCCTGTCCTCACCGGTCGCGCGGCGCCGTTCATCCCGCCAGGCGTTGAAGCGCGCGCGCTGTTCCGCCGCATCGGTCAGCTCCTCGTAGGCGTTGGCGAGCTCCACCCCGGCTGCGAACAGCTCGAACCGCAGCGCCAGGCGAGGATCATTCGGGTCGCGCCGAGCGAGTGCGGCCTCCGAGGCGGGCCAATGCGTGAGGAAGCAAGGGGCGTCGCGCCCGATCACAGGTTCGATGCGGCCGAGGAGGAGACGGAAGAACACGTCCTGCCACGTGTCACCAGGGCGCAGCCGTGCTCCGGCCGCCGCCGCAAGCGCTGCCGCGTCCCCTGCCGTGGCGAGCAGGTCTAGGCCGAGATGGCGCGCGAAGGCCTCCGCCATGGTGAGCCGAGCAAAGGGCCGATCGGTCGGCACGATGTGCCCGCCGCGCCTGAGGCCCTCGGGGCAAACGGTGCGGATCAACGTTTCCGTCTCGTCCATCAATCCGGCGAGGTCGAGCCCAGGGCGATACCACTCGAGCAGGGTGAACTCGGGCTGATGCAGAGGGCCCACTTCGCCGTTGCGGAACACCCGGGCGAACTGAAAGATCGGCCCCGCCCCGCCGGCAAGCAGTTTCTTCATCGAAAGTTCGGGGCTGAATTGAAGGAACAGGAGGCGCTCCCCCGTGCCGAGCTTCGGGACGTAGCGGGTGGCGAACGGCTCGAGATTGGGCTCCATCCCGGGACAGGCCTGCAGGATCGGCGTCTCGACCTCGACGTAGCCTCGGGCTGAGAGGAACGCCGCCACCTCGGCGCGAAGATGCGCTCGGCGGAGGAGGAATGGTCGGCGGGCGGCCAGGCGCTCGGCCGACCATGGCGGGGATGGCAGGGAAGGGGCTCGGTGCACGGGGTTGCGCGCTGGGGGCGTGCGACC
>CALBEG010000175.1 GCA_937927455.1 uncultured Elioraea sp.
GATCCGTTTCCCGCTTGGCGTCGCGAGGCGGCGTGAGCGGACTTCCCGGTGCAGGCCCTCCGCCGCCGCGCTTCGCCGAGGCGGTGGAGGCCATCGAGCGCGCTCTGGTCGGTCTCGAAGATCGCGGAGTGGGGTGCGAGGCCCAGACCGCCGCCTTGCTCGCCGTGCTGCTGCCGCGCCTCGTTGCCCTGCGCGGCCCGCACGCTGTGGCCGCCGTGTTCGGCCGCCTAGCCGCCGCCGTTGCCGACCACGCCGGGGCCTCGGGCCGGGCGTGACCGCCTCTGTCTTCAGTGCCCGGTGCGGCGCATCGCGCGGGTGAGGATGACCACAGGGATGAGACCGACGGCGACGATCAGCAGTGCGGCGGTGGAGGATTGAGCGAGACGTTCGTCTGAGGCGAGGTTGTAGACGCGCACCGCCAGCGTGTCGAAGTCGAAGGGGCGAACAATCAGGGTGGCGGGCAGCTCTTTCATCGTGTCGACGAAGACAAGGAGCGCACCCGCAAGCAGACTGCCCTGAAGCAAGGGCAGGTCGACCTGAAACAGGGTGCGGCCGGGCCCGCGGCCGAGCACGCGCGCCGCATCCTCGACTGAAGGCTTGATCTTGGCGAAGCCGGACTCGACTGCGGAGAGGGCAACGGCGAGAAACCGCACGACATAGGCGAAGATCAGGGCGGCGATCGTTCCTGACAGCAGAAGCCCCGTGGAGATGCCGAAGGTCATGCGCATCCAGGCATCGAGCGCATTGTCGAAAGCGCCGAAGGGAACGAGCACGCCGACCGCGATCACCGACCCCGGGATGGCATAGCCGAGGGAAGCGAAGCGAACGGCAAGGCGGATCGCCAGTCCGCCCCCCGTGCGCACAGCATAGGCGAGCACGACGGCGGCTCCGACGCAGAGCAGGGCGGCGAGGCCGGCCAGGATCAGGCTGTTGCGCGCGAAGGGGATAATGGTGGGGCCCAGGAGAGGGTCGCCTTCGGTCAGCGCGAAGTGCAGCAGCACGCCGGCTGGAATGACGAAGCCAGCGAGCACGGGCAGGCCGCAAATGGCGAGGGCGGCGGCCATCGCTCCGCGCGACAGGGGCTGAAGCGCGAGCGCCTGCTGCTTGGAGGAGGTGTTGTGGAAGCGCGCTTGCCCGCGGGCGACCCGCTCGAGCGCGAGCAAGGTCGCGATCACCCCCATCAGGCAGGCGGCGAGCTGCAGCGCGGCCAGGCGGTCGCCCATACTGAGCCAGGCCTGGTAGATGCCGGTGGTGAAGGTATCG
The DNA here is from genome assembly GCA_937927455.1 of uncultured Elioraea sp. Lineage (GTDB taxonomy): Bacteria > Pseudomonadota > Alphaproteobacteria > Acetobacterales > Acetobacteraceae > Elioraea. The sequence goes on from CALBEG010000175.1 coordinate 1,264, forward strand.
ACCGCGAAATGCTTCACCGCGCCGAAATCCGCCAGCGTCTCCATCAGTGCAAGCCCCGCCCCGGCAGCAATGGCGGGTCGCGCGAGCGGAAGCGCGACGCGAAAGAACATCGCCCAGCGATCGCACCCGAGCGTGCGCGCAACCTCGCCCAGGCAGACGGACTGTTCGAGGAAGGCTGCCCGTGCAAGGAGATAGACGTAAGGATAGTTCGCCAGTGAAAGGATCAAAACCGCGCCGGGCAGGGAACGGATTTCAGGAAACCAGTACTCGCCCCAGCCCCAGTCGAAGGTCGCGCGCAGCCAGGTCTGAACAGGTCCGGTGAACTCGAGCAGATCGGTGTAGATGTAGGCGAGCAGGTAGCCCGGCACGGCGAGCGGCAGCAGCAGCGCCACCTCGAACAGCCGCCGCCCCGGGAGGGCGCAGGTGGTGACGAGCCACGCGCAGACCGTGCCCACTACGACCACGATCGCGCCCACACCGAGAGCCAGGATCAGCGAGTTGCGGAGGAAGACGGGAAGAAGCGTGCCGGCGAGGTGACGCCAGGTCTCGCCTGCCGGGGCGAGGGCGCCGAAGAGCACAGCGGACATGGGGGCGGCAACCGCGAGCGCAATGGCGAGGGCAGCCAAGCGCAAGCCGAACGGCCGGTTCGGTGCCCTGCGCGGCAGAGCGGGCGGAGAGGAGAGGGCGAGGTCGCGCGGCACCGGGTGTTGGCGGCAGTTGATCCGTGAGGGTGATTGCGAGTGCTTTGCACTTGCAGTTGTAGCACGGGCTGAGGCGGGCGGCTAGGGCTGCCAAAGCCGAAACGCTGCGTGAGGGTGAGAACCCGATGCCCGCACGGGCGTACCGGCGCTGGCAGGATCGGCAATGCTGGGTTCGGAGTTCAGAAGGACGCCCTTCGCGCGGTCGTGCCGGCGGGAGAGCGGCCCTGCCGCACCCTCCAACCGCCGCCCGCCGCGCGTGCCTCGCCCTATTCCGCCGCTGGCCGGCGGGCGAGCCACTCGGCCACGGTCAGGCGCGGGATCTCGATCCGATCCGTCGTGCGCGCATACCAGCCGCGGCCGTGCATACGCCCAATAAGCGCGAGCTTCGGCGTGTCGATGTAGGCCTTGGTAGCATCCAGCACGCAGTCATCCCGCACATGCACAGCGAGCACGCGCCCCAGCACGACGGCCTTGCCGTTGCCGACCTCGACCACTGCTAACCGCTCGCACTCGAGCGCCACTGGGCTTTCTGCGATCCGCGGCGGCTTCACCTTGGTCGAGGCGAGAGGTGTCAGCCCTGCCATGGCCAGTTCATCCACCCCAGGCTCGACATCGATGGCGGTGATATTCATCGCTTCTGCCACCCCCTCGGAGACGAGGTTGACCACGAACTGCCCAGTCTGGCGGATGTTCTCGCCGGTGTCCTTTAGCCCCTTGCCTTTCGGCCCGATGCCAATCGCCACCACCGCTGGATCTGACGACACCGCATTGAAGAACGAGTAGGGCGCGGCGTTGACCCGCCCTTCGCTGTCCAACGTCGTCACCCAAGCGATCGGGCGCGGCACAATGGTGGAAACAAGAACCTTGTAGGCAAGGTCGGGGGCGAGGGACGAAAAGTCGAACAGCATGCGGGGCTCCGAGCTTTGCCTGTTGGCACATAAGGCCCGCGGACCGTTCCGGCGAGGGGCCGATGGGCGTGGAGAGGGGGCGGAGCCGATCAGCGACGCGTGAGCCGATGCTCTGGCAGGCGATCGTCCTCCCTCAGGGCCCCTTCCGCCCGCGCCGCGCCCCGCCCTTGCGCTTCGAAGGATCGTAACCCCCGCCGCCGGGGCCAAGCGGCTTTGGCTTCCACTCCGCCGCCCGCGGCCGTGCCGCC
>CALBEG010000176.1 GCA_937927455.1 uncultured Elioraea sp.
GAAGCCCTGGTCATCGGCGCCGACCAGCTGCTCGTCTGCGATGGCGGCTGGTTCGACAAGCCGAACGATGGGGAAGAGGCGAAGCGTCAGCTCGCTGCACTCGCCGGGCGGACGCATGCGCTGGTCACGGCCGTGGTCTGCATGCGGGGCGGGGTTCAGGTGTGGCATCATGTCGCGGCACCGCGGCTGACCATGCGCGCACTCAGTCCGGCCACCATCGAGGCCTATGTTGCGGCAGCCGCAGACGCGGTCACCCGCAGTGTCGGCGGTTATGCGCTGGAGGAGCTCGGCATCCGTCTCTTCTCCGCCATCGGCGGCGAGCACGCTGCGATCCTTGGTTTGCCTCTGCTTCCGCTGCTCGGGTTTCTTCGCCAGCACGGTGTGTTGCGGGATTGAGCTCGAGAAGGAGCTGAAGAGGCGAACGGCGCCGGGAACGGGGGCGGTTGCTTCGCCTTAACCCCGTCGCAATCGGTCAGCGATACTGTCATGATCGAGTTGGACGAGCGATGAGCGCGTGGCCACCCAAGCCCTTGATCGGCATCAGCTGCTGCCTCAAGCCGTTCGGGCTGTACGGCACACCGAACCACGCGGCCTCCGATACCTACGTCCGAGTGGTTGATCGCGTCGTCGGCGGGTTGCCCTGTCTCATTCCAGCGATGGGCGAGAGCGGGGACGTGTCGGCTTGGCTCGACGTCTGCGACGGGTTTCTGTTCACTGGGTCGCGCAGCAACGTGCACCCCTCCTGCTACGGTGGACCTCCGCATCCGGCAGACACGCCTGAGGATCCTGCACGAGACGCCGTGACCCTGCCGTTGCTCCGTGCTGCGATTGCCGCAGGCGTGCCTGTGCTCGCGATCTGTCGCGGCATGCAGGAATTGAACGTCGCCTTTGGCGGAACGCTCGATCAGAGGATCCAGGACCTGCCCGGACGGCTCGACCATTCGACCCCGACGGAGCAGAGGTTTGCACCGGTGCGCACCGGCAGGGCACATCGGGTGACGATCCGCGAAGGATCGCCGCTTGCCGCCATCGTTGGCGGGCACGCGCTGGCGGTGAACAGTCTGCACAACCAGGGCGTGGCCCGGCTTGCACCAGGGCTTCGCGTGGAAGCGACGGCGCCCGACGGGACGATCGAGGCGGTGACGGTGGAGGGCGCCAAGGCGTTCGCGCTCGGCGTGCAGTGGCACCCTGAGTATGATTTCGACAGAGACCGCGCGAGCCGTGCCATCTTCGAGGCGTTCGGTGCTGCAGCACGGGCGCATGCTGCCGGTCGGCGGCGGGGTGCCGCGGCGCTCGCGGCGGAATGATCGCCCACTGACGTCCATCGGCCAGGTGTTCGCCTCGACACGCTTCCCTCGACAGCCAAATCGGGTGCAGTATGGTAGGAGAGGTCAGCTGGGGGGCGTACCATGCCGCCGCTTGTGAAGTTCATCCTGGGTCATGTTGCGGTCGGGATCGCTGCCGGCTGGATCTTGCTTGGCGCTGTGCTTGCCCTTGACATCGCCGGGCTGCGGGCGCTCATCGCCAACTCGCCGGACGGTGCACTGGCGGTGGGGATGCTCGCGCTCTTCTTCGCCATCACCTTTGGCAGTGCGGCGTCCGGGGCAGCAATCATCTCCCTCGGGCGGCAAGACCGTGACGGAGGCGGTCGGGCGCGCTTCGCCGTGCCACAGGTCGCCGCGGTGCGGGTTGCCGCACGTCTGCAGCGTCGCACGACGGCCGTGCGGGCTCGCGGCTGTTGACGCACGCGCCGAGGTTTCTTCTTATCCCCGCCTGACGGCTCCCCTCCACCGCCACCACTGCAGGTCACTCCCTTGGACGACGATCACGACGACGGCGGCTCGATCGAAGCCCCGGTGAAATTCTTCAACCGTGCGAAGGGGTTCGGGTTCGTCACTGTAGCCGACGGTTCCGACATCTTCTTCCACGTCTCAGCCCTCACCCCACTCGGGCTCACCTCCGTCGAACAGGGCGATGTGCTGGTCTGTGAGATCGGCGATGTGCCACGGGGCAGGCAGGTGACCCGGATTATCGAGGTCAAGCCCGGGGAAGGGGCAGCGGCGAGGCCGCCGAAGCGGGAGTTCGGTGACCGCCCGCCGCGTCGCGATTTCGGCGGCGGCGGGTTTGGCGATCGGCCTGCACGGCGGGAGTTCGGTGGTGGTGCGTTTGGCGACCGCCCGCCGCGTCGCGACTTCGGCGGCGGCACCTTTGGAGATCGCCCGCCGCGTCGCGATTTCGGCGGCGGCGCCTTTGGAGATCGTCCACCGCGGCGCGACTTCGGACAGCGCAGTGCCGCGCCGGCGGGCCCATCCGAGATCGTTTCCGGCACCGTGAAGTTCTTCGATGTGCGCAAAGGGTTCGGCTTCATCGTGCCAGAGAGCGGGGCGGACGTATTCGTCCCGCTCCGCGCCCTCGGAGCCGTCACCCCCGAAAGCCTGACGCCGGGACGGCGGGTGAAGGCGACCGTGGTCACCGGGCCGAAGGGCCGCCAGGCTCTGTCCGTCGAAGTGCTTTGATCGTCTGTCCGGCCGCGGACAATGAGCCGGCAGCCACGCTCTGCCGCGACCGGGTCGGCAGAGCGTCTCGAACGGCGAGGCGGTGGCGGTGGGCGGATGCGACGCCGTGGCAGAGCCACCTTTGGGGCTTGGCCATCGCGTCTGTTGCCGTGGTACTCCGATTGACCCTGCTGGTCCCCTCTCCGCTCAACCAGGGCGAGAAGGCGTGGCTCTACGCAGGGTGGTGGCGCCGTGCTAACGCGCGGGCATGGTGAGACGGCGTTCCATCCTGCTCGCGTCTCTAGTGGCGGCAAAGGCGGTGCGGGCGCAAACCGGGCCGCAGCCCATCATCACGCCGCTCGAGGAGCTCGTGATCGTTACACGCGATGAGCGGCGACATGTGTTCTGGGTCGAAGTCGCGCGCACCCCGCAACAACAAGCTGTGGGGCTGATGTTTCGTGACCATGTACCCGAGGATGGTGGGATGCTGTTCGATTGGGGCAGCCCTCGCGAAGCGAGCATGTGGATGAAGAACACGCTTGTCTCCCTCGACATGCTGTTCATCGCGGCGGAGGGGCGCATTCACCGCATCGTAGAGCGGACTATTCCGCACAGCCTCGCCCCGATCGCGAGTCGCGGGCCGGTGCGCGCAACGCTCGAACTCGCCGCCGGTACGGCTGAGCGGCTCGGCATCAGGGTCGGCGATCGAGTCGAACACCCGATCTTCCTTGGCCGCCTAGGCGACTAGAGCGGTTTCCACATGAGTGGAAACCGCTCTCGGCATTCTTTGCGAGCATCTTCACGCACACGGCTGATTCTAGCCGTGTGCGATCTGCTCTAGAGAATGAACCGCGACAGATCGGCGTTGGCGGCAAGCGGAGCGACGCGGTCCTTCACGTAGGCTGCGTCGATGACGATGGTTTCGCCCGGCCTGTCGGCCGCGGTGAAGCTGATCTCTTCGAGGAGCTTCTCCATCACCGTGTGCAGGCGGCGAGCGCCGATGTTCTCCACCCTTTCGTTGATCGCAGCGGCAAGGTCGGCAAGCGCGTCGATCGCGGCGTCATCGAACCTCAGCTCCACCCTTTCGGTGGCGAGCAGGGCCGTATACTGGCGGATCAGGCTCGTTTCGGGTTCGACCAGAATGCGCTTGAGGTCATCGCGCGAGAGGGGCTTGAGTTCGACCCGGATCGGCAGCCGCCCTTGCAGCTCCGGCAACAGGTCTGACGGCTTGGCAAGGTGGAAGGCTCCCGAGCAGATGAACAGCACGTGGTCGGTCTTTACCGGCCCGTACTTGGTGGAGACCGTGGTGCCCTCGATCAGCGGCAGGAGGTCGCGCTGCACGCCCTCGCGCGAGACATCCGCGCCACGGAAGGTCGTGCCGTCGACGGAACGGGCGCAGACCTTGTCGATCTCGTCGATGAAGACGATGCCCTGGTTCTCCACCGCGTCGATGGCTTCGCGCCGAACGCGGTCTTGATCGAGAAGCCGGTCGGATTCCTCCTGCTGCAGCAATGTGCGCGCCTCGGCGACCGTGGTGCGGCGCGGCTTCGGCCGTCCGCCGAACATCTTCGCCATCATCTCCTGCAGGTTGGCGAGTTGCTGCCCTTGCATGCCGGGGAGGTCGATCATGCCGATCGGCAACCCGCCCGCACTGTCCGCGACCTGGATTTCGATCTCCTTGTCCTCGAGCTTTCCTTCGCGCAGGAGGCGGCGGAATTTCATCCGCGTCTCGGCCGAGGCACCATCACCGACGAGGGCGGTGATCAGCCGCTCTTCGGCCGCGATCTCGGCGCGTGCGGCGACTTCCTTGCGCAGGCGGTCGCGCGTCATCTGCATCGCGACCTCAACGAGGTCGCGGATCATGCTCTCCACGTCGCGGCCGACATAACCGACTTCAGTATATTTGGTCGCTTCCACTTTAAGGAACGGCGCTTGGGCGAGGCGGGCGAGGCGGCGGGCGATTTCCGTCTTGCCGCAGCCCGTGGGGCCGATCATCAGGATGTTCTTCGGCAACACCTCCTGGCGCAGTTCCTCAGGCAGTTGCTGGCGGCGCCAGCGGTTGCGCAGCGCGATCGCGACCGCGCGTTTGGCATCGTTCTGTCCGACGATGAACCGATCCAGTTCCGAGACAATCTCGCGCGGTGAGTAGCTGGTCATGTTCCGCTCCGGTGAAACGGACAGGCGGGGGGACCATGGTGATCCTCCCGGCCCCCCTCTGCAGATCTCCGCAGGGGGGCGCGGGGGGACGAGCCTCGTCCCCCTGCAAGCTCATAGGATTTCGACGACGAGACGATCGTTGGTGTAGACGCAAATCTCCGCCGCGATCGCCATCGCCCGGCGCACGATCGCCTCCGCATCCATCTCAGCGCGGTCGATCAGCGCCCGGGCGGCGGCAAGCGCGTAGTTGCCTCCCGAACCGATGGCGATGATCGCATCCTCGGGTTCGAGCACATCGCCCATGCCGGTGAGCAGAAACGATCGGTCTTTGTCTGCCACCGCCATCATCGCCTCGAGGCGACGGAGATAGCGATCCGTGCGCCAATCCTTCGCAAGTTCAACACAGGCGCGTTCGAGTTGCGCTGGAAAGCGTTCGAGCTTCGCTTCCAACCGTTCAAGAAGCGTGAAGGCATCAGCGGTTGCGCCGGCGAACCCGGCGAGAACAGCCCCGCCACCGACGCGGCGCACCTTGCGCGCATTGCCCTTCACCACGGTCTGGCCGAGGCTCACTTGCCCGTCGCCTGCCATGGCGACACGGCCTTCTTTGCGCACGCACAAGATGGTCGTGCCGTGCCACGCCTGCTCGTTCGTCCCTGTCACGACCCAATCTTCCCTGCCTCCTGGCTAGATGGCCCGCTTCGGGCCGGCCGGCAACCCGCGTGGACGGAAGGAAGAGGCGAGGCTAGAAGCCGGCCCATGATGCACCATCGCAGGGCGTCGATCCGGCGCGTAACGAGCGAGACCCGGATCGAGGCCGAGATCGACCTAGACGGCACCGGCGAGGCGCAGATCGCGACCGGGATCGGCTTCCTCGACCACATGCTGACCGCCCTGGCCCGCCATGGCGCGATCGACATCGTGCTCAGGGCGGAGGGAGACCTCACTGTCGACTTTCATCACACCACCGAGGATACGGGCATCGTGCTGGGGCGGGCGGTGGCCGAGGCGCTTGGCGAACGGCGGGGGATCAGACGCTTCGGCGCAGCGACCATCCCAATGGACGAGGCGCTGGTTGAAGTCGCGATCGACCTGTCGGGACGGCCCTTTCTGGCCTGGGAGGTGACGTTTCCGACCCAAAGGGTCGGCGAGATGGACACTGAACTCTTCCTCGAGTGGTTTCGCGCCTTCGCGACCAATGCCGGGGCCACCCTGCATGTGCGGCAGAAGGCTGGGGCGAACAGCCACCACATTGCCGAGG
>CALBEG010000177.1 GCA_937927455.1 uncultured Elioraea sp.
CCCGTCCGCAACCGCGAGGCCGCGATCGCCCGCCGCAACTGGGTGATCGGGCGGATGCTGGCCGACGGACACATCAGCGCCGAACAGGCCGCCGAGGCGCGCGCCGCGCCGCTGACGGCCCGCATCTTCCGCCGCCCCGACATGGTCGCCGTCGGCGGCCACTACACCGAGGAAGTCCGGCGCGAACTCATCAGCCGCTTCGGGCAGGAGGCGACGACGATGGGCGGCCTCGTCGTCCGCACCGCCATGGATCCGGCGCTGCAGGAGGCTGCCGAGCGGTCGCTGCGCGACGGGCTCATGGCCTATGACCGGCGCCGCGGCGGCTGGCGCGGGCCGGTGGCGCAGAACATCCCGCATGGCGAGGCCGAGTGGCGCGCGGCGCTGGCGGCGCAGCCCCGCGTGCCCGGCACGCTTCCCGCCTGGCGGCTGGCCGTGGTGCGCGAGGTCGCCGACCGGCAGGCGCGCGTCTCCTTCCTCGAGCGCGCCGAGGACGGCTCGCAGACGCCCCGCACCCTGCCGCTGCTGCTGGAGGACCACGCCTGGGCCCGCCCGGTGCGGGAGGGGAACGTGCTCGGCCCGGCGCCGCGGCGGCTGCAGGAGGTGGTCAGCCCCGGCGACGTGGTGCTGATCGAGCCGCTCGCCGGGACCCCGGCGCAAGGGCGCAACCTGCCGGCGCGACCGGAACGCGCCGTGCTGCGCCAAGTGCCGGAGGTGGAAGGCGCGGTGGTGGCGATGGAACCGCGCTCGGGCCGCGTGCTGGCGATGGCGGGCGGCTGGTCGCTCGAACGGTCCTGGTTCAACCGCGCGACGCAGGCGCAGCGGCAGCCCGGCTCGTCCTTCAAGCCCTTCGTCTATTTCCCGGCGCTCGAACTCGGCATCCCGCCGAACCAGCTTCTGCTCGACGACGTGGTGGAGATCCGCCAGCCCGGCCAGCCGGTCTGGCGCCCCGGCAACTATTCCGGCCAGCCGCAGGGCTGGGTGACGATGCGCACCGCGATGGAGCGGAGCCTCAACCTCGTCACCGTGCGGCTGGCGCAGGAGATCGGCATGGACCGGGTGGTGGACACCGCCCGCCGCTTCGGCGTGATCGACAACATGCCGCCCTTCCTGGCCATGGCGCTCGGCGCCGGGGAGACCACCGTGATCCGCCAGGCGGCGGCCTACGCCACCTTCGTCAATGGCGGCTTCCGCGTGACGCCGACGCTGATCGACAGCGTGCAGGACCGCCGCGGCCGCGTGATCTTCCGCGGCGACACCCGCCGCTGCGACGCCTGCGGCAGCGGACCCGAGGCCGGGCCGCCGGCGCTCGCCGACCAGCGGCAGCGCGTGGCCGACCCGATCGCCGCCTACCAGATGGTCAGCCTGCTGCAGGGGGCCGTGCAGCGTGGCACCGGCGGGCGCGCCGGCGTCGGGCTCAACAGGCCCGTCGCCGGCAAGACCGGCACCACCGACGATTACCGCGACAACTGGTTCGTCGGCTTCACGCCGGAGCTCGTGGTCGCCGTCTGGGTCGGCTACGACGAGCCGCGCAGCCTCGGCACCGGAGAGACCGGCGGCACCAACGCGGCACCCATCTTCAACAGCGTGGTGCGCGCTGCGCTGCGCGATACGCCGGCGGTGCCGTTCCGCGCGCCGCCCGGCCTCTCCTACCGCCGCATCACCCTGCCGAACGGGCAGACCATGCTGGAAGCCTTCCGCCCCGGCACCGAGGACGCGGCGCGTCCGCCGACGGACCCCTTCGCCAGCGGGGACGGCGCGCAGCGTCTCGACAGCGGGCTGGGCGGGCTCTACTGACCGCCCAATCATGCGAGCCGATGCCGAACACCTGAAGGCGCAGATCGCCGAGAGCCTGTCCCTGCTGCGCGCCCACCTGGACTGGGAGCGCGCGCTGCGGCGGCTCGAGGAGCTGAACGCGAAGTCGGAAGACCCCTCGCTGTGGGACAAGCCCGCCGAGGCGCAGGCGGTGATGCGCGAGCGCGGGCGGCTGGCCGACCAGATCGAGGGCGTGAAGCGCCTGGAGGCCGAGGTGCGCGACAGCCTCGACCTGATCGAACTCGCGGAAGCCGAAAACGACGCTGCCACCGCCGACGCCGCCGTGGCAGACCTGCAGCGCCTGGCCGAGGAGGCCAAGCGGCGCGAGATCGAGAGCCTGCTCTCCGGCGAGGCCGACGCCAACGACTGCTACGTGGAGGTCAACGCCGGCGCCGGCGGCACCGAGGCGCAGGACTGGGCCGAGATGCTGCTGCGCATGTACACCCGCTGGGCGGAGAAGCGCGGCTACAAGGTGACGGTGACCGAGACCAGCGAGGGCGAGCAGGCGGGAGTGAAGTCCGCCACCATCCTGGTATCCGGCCCGAACGCCTATGGCTGGCTGAAGACGGAGAGCGGCGTGCATCGCCTGGTCCGCATCAGCCCGTTCGACGCCGCGGCGCGGCGGCAGACCTCCTTCGCGTCGGTCTACGTCTATCCGGTAGTGGATGACCGCATCGAGATCGAGATCAATCCCGCCGACATCAAGACCGACACCTTCCGCGCCTCCGGCGCCGGCGGCCAGCACGTCAACAAGACCGACTCCGGCGTGCGCTTCACCCACATCCCGACCGGCATCGTGGTCGCCTCGACGCAGGACCGGAGCCAGCACAAGAACCGCGCGATCGCGATGGAGATGCTGAAGGCGCGGCTCTATGAACTCGAGCTGCAGAAGCGGGAGGCGGCCAACGCCGCCACCGAAGCCGCCAAGACCGACATCGGCTGGGGGCACCAGATCCGTTCCTATGTGCTGCAGCCCTACCAGCTCGTGAAGGACCTCCGCACCGGGATCGAGAAGGGCAACCCGGCGGCGGTGCTGGATGGGGACCTCGACGAGTTCATGGCCGCGGCGCTCGCGCTCCGGGTGGGGGCGACGCGTTCGGCCGCCTCGGCGCAGGCGCAGTAGCGCTGCGGCTCAGCTCTCCGCGAAGCGGACCTCGGCCCGACCCGAGCGGCCGAAGCGCGCGGCCAGCGCAACGCCAGGGCTGGGCACGACCGCGGGCGTGAGTCCCGCCACAACCAATAGCGCGCCGGCCGGCAGACCGCCGAAGCGCCGCGCCGCGGCGATGGCGGGGGCGAGGGCGGCATCGGTGTCGAACGCCTCGCCGCGGGCGCGGCTGTCCGGAGCGCCGAGCGCGACGCGCGCGGGCCGCGCGGCAGCCGGCGCCGCGCGGCCGACCGCCACATGGCCGAGCCCCCCGCAATCTGCCGCGACCACGGCCGCATCGGTGGGCGTGCTCGTGAAGCGCGTCGCCGAGACATCGAGCGCCGGGTGCAACGACGCGAAACGGGGCGGCGCGTCGCCGAGCGGTTCCGCCAGCACGGCGACCAGCGCGGCGCTTGCCACCGGGTGCCGCAGCGCCGGCAGCGCCAGCGCGGCGGGGCTTTTCAGAAGCCGCGCCTCGAGCATCGGCGCGGCGATGCAGGTGTCGCCCGGGCCGGGTACGACGCGCACGCCGCAAGGCGTCAGGCCCAGGGCCTCCAGCAGGGCGAAGGCGGCGTCCTCCCCTTCCGCGAGGTCGCGCGGCGCGATCTCCGGCGGCAGGGGAGCGAGGGAGTTCCCGGTCTCCCAGGCCTCCGCCAGCCAGCGCGCCGTTTCCGCCGCCCGATCCATCAGTTCGGCAGCATCACTTCTTCGTCGGCCTGGAAGCCGCCCTCAGGGATGGTCAGCGGCGTGCCGGTGCCGACCTGCGTGTCGTACAGGTAGGACGGCAGCCAGGTGGCGATGCCCGGGAAGATGTAGAGCAGGATCATCGCGACAATGACGATGCCGACGAAGGGCAGGCAGCCGAGGAAGATGTCCGTCAGCTTCACCGACGGCGGCGCGACGCCCTTCAGGTAATAGGCCGCCATGGCGACCGGCGGTGTCAGGAACGAGGTCTGCAGGTTCAGCGCCACCAGAACGCCGAAGAAGATCGGGTCGATGCCGAAGCTCGGCAGCAGCGGCAGGAAGATCGGCACGAAGATCAGCACGATCTCCGTCCATTCCAGCGGCCAGCCGAGCAGGAAGATGATGAGCTGCGCCAGGATCAGGAACATCAGCGGCGACAGGTTCAGCGCCTGCACCGCCTCCTCGACCACATGGTGCCCGCCGAGCCAGCCGAACACGGAGGTGAAGATGTAGGCGCCGACGAACAGCCAGCAGACCATGGCGGTGGTCCGCGCCGTCAGGAACACGCTTTCCGTGAGGCGCGCCCAGGTGAGGCTGCGGTAGAGCGCGGCCAGCACCAGCGAACCTGCCGCCCCCATCGCCGCCGCTTCGGACGGCGTGGCGAGGCCGAACAGGATGGCGCCGAGCACGGAGGCGATCAGCGCCGCAAGCGGCACGAAGGACGTGACGAGCGCCCACAGCACCTCGAGGAAGGGGGTGTTGCGCTCCTCGGGCGGCAGGCGCGGTGCCATGGACGGCTTCACCATCGCCAGCACCAGCACATAGGCGATGTACATGGCGGCGAGGCCGAGGCCCGGCAGGAAGGCGGCGGCATAGAGCCGCACCACGCTTTCGCCTGCTGTCGCGCCGTAGAGGATGAGCATGATCGAGGGCGGGATCAGGATGCCGAGGCAGCCGCCCGCGCAGGTGACGCCGGCCGCGAGCTTGGCCGAATAGCCGGCGCGCAGCATGGCGGGGAACGCGAGCAGCCCCATCAGCGTGACGACGGCGCCGACGATGCCGGTGGCGGTTGCGAACAGCGCGCAGGTGGCGAGGGTGGCGATGGCGAGCGAGCCGGGCAGCCCGCCCGAGGCCATCTGCAGCGCGCGGAACAGCCGATCGAGGATATTCGCCCGCTCGATCACGTAGCCCATGAAGACGAACAGGGGCACGCTGATCAGCACGTCATTCGCCATCACGGCATAGGCGCGCTGCACCAGCAGGTCGAACACGCGCGCGCCGAGGCCGAGGTAGCCGAAGCCGATGCCCATCGCCATCAGCGTGAAGGCCACGGGGAAGCCGAGCAGGATCACGAAGATGAAGCTGCCCAGCATCACCATGCCGAGGACGGGATCGCTCATCGCGCGGCCTCCGCGGCGCGGGCGGCCTGCGCCTGCTTCAGGGCGAGCACTTCCATCTCCTCGACGTCGGACAGCCGCGGCGGCCAGGCGCCGGTGCGCAGAGCGGTCACGGCGCGGATGGTCTCGGCGATGCCCTGCAGGATCATCGCCGCCGCGGCGAAGGGGATGACGAACTTGAATGGCCAGATCAGCGGCCCGTTCGGGCTGATCGAGGAGCGTTCGTTCTGCCAGAAGGACTGGCTGAAGAAGTCCCAGCCGAACCACACCAGCGCCGCCATGCCGGGGAAGAAGAACAGCAGGTACAGCGCGAGGTCGAGCCCGGCCTGCACCTTCACCGGCGCGAGGCGATACAGGAAATCCGCCCGCACATGGCCCTCGCGCGACAGGGTGTAAGCGCCGGCCATCATGAACAGCGTGCCGTAGAGCATGTAGGAGACATCGAACGCCCAGGTGGTCGGCGCGCGGAACAGGTAGCGCGCGAACACCTCGTAGCAGATGGCGAAGGTCAGCGCGACAATGGCCCAGCCGCCGACCTTGCCGGCGAACGCGCTGAGGCGATCGATGGCGAGCAGGACGCGCTGCATTGTGGGCGCAAGCCCCCCTTTTCACGCAAAACGCCCGCCCCGGGGTTGCCAGAGCGGGCGCTTTTGGCTCGCAGCGGTCAGCCGCGGGCGAAGAAATGGTTGAAGGCGAGCACCGAGGGCGCCTCGTTGCGCAGGAAATAGGTGCCCGTGGTGCGGCACCAGGCGCGCTGGCTGTCGCAGACCTTTTTGAAGAAGGGACCCGCTGCCGGCGAGGACTGATCGCTCTCCAGCCGCGCTACCACGCGGTCCCAGGCCTGCAGCTGGGCTTCGAGGATCGGACGCGGTGTGGTGATCGCGCGGACGCCTTGCTGCTGCGTCATCGCGATCAAATCCTTCGGGTAGCGATCCTGCAGCTTCCACGACATATCAGCCGAGGCCGCCTCCGCTGCATGACGGATGATCGCCTTCATCTCGTCCGGCAGGGCGTCAAACTTCGTCTTGTTGAACAGCACCTCGAAGGTCTCGGTATGCTGATGGAACGACTGCAGCATGTAGACCTTGGAGACATCGGGGAAGCCGAGTGCCCGATCGGAAGAGGGGTTGTTGAACTCCGCCCCGTCGATTACGCCGCGCTCGAGAGCGGGCACGATCTCGCCGCCGGGTAGGGCAACAACGGCAGCGCCGAGCTCGTTAAACAGGTCGGTGGCAAGCCCGACGGTGCGGTACTTCAGCCCGCGCAGCTGCTCGACTCGCTCAACGGGGTTCTTGAACCAGCCGAGCGGTTGGCAAGGCATCGGCCCCGACTGGAAGCCGATCACGTTGAGCTTCAAAATATCCTGGATCAGCTCGTCATAAAGCTCGCGCCCACCGCCGTAGTAGAACCAGCCGAGGAAGTTGTTGGCATCGCGGAACCAGGGCGGGGCGGTGCCGAACAGGCTGAACGCCTTGTTGCGCCCAAACCAATAGGCCGCGACGCCATGTCCACCGTCGAGCGTCCCGGCATGCACGGCGTCGATCAGCTGGAAGGCGGGCACCACGGCGCCGGCCGGAAGCAGCTCGAGCCGCAGCCGACCCCCACCCATGTCGTTGACGCGCTTGACGAAGTCGGCGGCGAATTCGTGGAAGATGTCGCGCGAGGGCCAAGTGGACTGGAAGCGCCATGTCACTGTCTGGGCGCGGCTGACCTGTGGTGCGGCCAAACTGCCGGCGGCCACCACCGCACCACCGAATGCTGCGCTCTTGAGGAACCCGCGTCGGTTCGCACGGGGCATTCTGGTTTCGGTCATCTCGTCTCCCTCCCTGGGTCTGGCCGGAAATGTCGCCTTGGTGCGCACCCTCCGACGAGCCCACTGACCTGGGTCAAACCACAGCGCCCCGTCGCCTGCAAGACTCTCCTTGCGCTCGCGCAGTTCGGAAAACCACCCCGCACCCATCCGATGCAGCCGAAAAAGCCTTTGACAACCCAAGGTGTTTGCGCGATCGTTTGTATACGAATGAACTCGAGGCTTGTCCCCGTCGTGAACAGCATCGCCATCAAGACACGCGACACCGGCCGAGAGCAGTCGCGGGAAGACGACGAGTACGCGCTCGAACGGCAGGTTGGCCACCTGCTGCGTCGAGCCCATCAGCGGCACGCCGCCCTGTTTCAGGAACGGATCGGGTCGGCCGCGCTGACGCCCATGCAGTGGGCAGCGCTGGTCTCCCTCGTCAGGCACGGACCGACCACCCAGAACAAATTGGGGCGGCTGACAGCGATGGACCCAGCCACCACGCAGGGCGTGGTGCGCCGCCTTGTCGCTCGCGGCCTGGTTGTTCGGTCCGCCGACCCGACAGACCGCCGAACCCGTTTGCTGTCCGCCTCCCAGGCTGGCCACGCGCTCGTCGCAACGACGCTGCCAATCGCGCGCGCCATCAGCGACGCAACCCTTGCCCCGCTCGATGAAGCGGAACGCACGATCTTCCTGAAACTTCTTACTCGGATGGCCTTCGCATGACCACGGACGTCCTGCAGACCCGCCTTCAACCCACGGGCGCGCTCTTCGTCGAGACAGTCACCTCCGTCCACCACTGGACCGAGACCCTGTTCTCCTTCACCACCACGCGCAACAGCGCGTTCCGTTTCGAAAACGGCGAGTTCACCATGATCGGCATCCAGGTCGAGGGCAAGCCTCTGCTGCGCGCCTACTCCATGGTCTCGGCGAACTGGGAGGACCAGCTCGAGTTCCTCTCCATCAAGGTGCAGAACGGGCCGCTCACTTCCCGGCTGCAGCACATCCGCCCTGGAGATCAGGTCTATATCGGGCGCAAGCCAACAGGCACCCTCGTCGTGTCCTATCTGCTGCCGGGGCGAACCTTGTTCCTGTTCGCCACCGGAACGGGTCTCGCCCCGTTCATGTCCATCATCAAGGACCCAGAGACCTATGCCCGCTTCGACCGCGTGGTGCTGACCCATACCTGCCGTTTCGAGCGCGAGCTCGCCTACCGCGACTGGATCACAAAGAATCTCCCGGAGCACGAGTTCCTCGGCGAGGAGGTGCGGGCGAAGCTCGTCTACTACCCGACCGTGACGCGCGAACCGTTCCACCGCCAAGGCCGCATCACCACCTTCATCGAGGATGGCACGTTGTTCCGCGACTTGGGCCGCGGCGGATTCGACCCCGCGGAGGATCGCATCATGATCTGCGGCGGGCCCGACATGCTGGCGGAACTGCGCACCATCGCCGAACGCGAGGGCTTCGACGAAGGCTCGTCTGGCCGGCCGGGCACCTACGTCATCGAGAAGGCCTTCGTTGAAAAGTAAGCCGCTCGACGCAACGGCGCACTGCAGCGAAGCCCCTTCAGCCGCGGCGCGGTTCCGCTAAGGTCCGTGCCATGCCCACATCCGTCATACCCGTTCGCCGCGCCCTCCTCTCCGTCTCGGACAAGTCGGGGCTCGTCGATTTCGCCCGCGCGCTTGCCCGGCACGGCGCCGAACTGCTCTCCACCGGCGGCACGGCGCGCACCCTGCGCGAGGCAGGGCTTGCCGTCACCGAGGTCTCCGCTGTCACCGGCTTTCCCGAAATCCTGGACGGGCGGGTGAAAACCCTCGCCCCACAGATCCATGCCGGCATTCTCGCGCGCCGCGACAGGACTGAGCATTTGGCCGACCTCGATCGCCACGGCATCGCACCGATCGACCTCGTCGCTGTCACCCTCTATCCGTTCGAGGACACCGTAGGCTCTCACGCGAGCTATGCCGACTGCATCGAGCAGATCGACATCGGCGGCCCGGCAATGATCCGCGCGGCGGCGAAAAACCACCACGCAGTCGCGATCGCCACCGACCCATCGCAGTACGCATCGATCGCTCAGGAGCTCGCGCAACACGGCGGCACAACTTTGGCCACACGACGGCGGCTCGCTGCGGAGGCCTTCGCCCGCACGGCATCCTACGACGCAGCCATCGCGTCCTGGTTCGCCAGCCAGCAGGGCGACCCCTTTCCGCCTCGGCTGATGCTCGCCGGCGCCCTCCGGCAGAGACTCCGTTACGGTGAAAACCCGCACCAGCAGGCCGCGTTCTACGTCACCGATGCCCGCCCGGGGGTCGCCACCGCAAAGCAGGTGCAGGGCAAGGAGCTCTCCTACAATAACATCGCCGACACCGATGCCGCCTATGAGTGCGTGGCCGAGTTCGACGACCCCGCGATCGTCATCGTCAAGCATGCCAACCCGTGCGGGGTGGCAGTCGCGCCCACCCTCGCCGAGGCATGGGACAAGGCACTGCGTTGCGATCCCGTCTCGGCCTTCGGCGGCATCGTCGCCGCAAACCGCAGGCTTGATCGCGCCGTGGCGGAGAAAATCGCGTCCATGTTCACCGAGGTGGTGATCGCGCCAGACGCAACCGAGGACGCCAAAGCGGTGTTCGCCGCGAAGAAGAATCTTCGCCTTCTGGTCGCAGGAGGTGTGCCTGATCCCGCTGTCCCGGGTCTCGTGGTGCGCACCGTCCGGGGCGGCTTCCTCGCCCAGACGAACGATGCCGCCCGCATCGACCGCGCCACCCTGCGCGTCGTGACAAAGCGTGCACCGACGGAACGAGAACTGGTCGATCTGATCTTCGCCTTCCGCGTCGCCAAGCACGTGAAGTCGAACGCCATCGTCTATGCGAAGGACGGAGCGACCGTCGGCATCGGGGCGGGGCAGATGAGCCGGGTCGACGCAGCCCGCATCGCGGCCTGGAAGGCAGCCGAGGTTGCGAAGCTGGCGGGCCTTGACGGCAGCTTGGCGCACGGGGCAGTCGTCGCCTCGGACGCGTTCTTCCCCTTCGCCGACGGGCTGATCGCGGCGGCCGAGGCGGGGGCCACCGCCGTCATCCAGCCTGGAGGCAGTCTGCGCGACGCCGAGGTGATCGCCGCCGCCGATGAACGCGGTCTGGCGATGGTGTTTACAGGCACGCGGCACTTCCGCCACTGATTCGCGCGGCAGCCTGTGCCAAGGTGGCGGCGCAACTCGCTTCGGGGCTCAGCCTCCTCCTTCTCGTCGCCGTCGCCTCGGGTTGGAGGCTCGTCGCCACCCGGCGCTGGGCTGCCCCACCTTGGGGTGCCATCGGTTTCGGGCTCGCGCTGCAGATCGGGCTTGCCGCGCTCGTTCTCTCCGTGCCGCCTCTGCGCTCCGCGCTCGGCGCGATCGGGAGCGGCATCAACTCCCTGCAGCGTGCAACGGAAGCGGGAATGTCCTTCGTCTTCGGCTATTTCGGCGAAGGCCCCCTCCCCTTCGCAGAAACCGCGCCGGGTGCCTCCTTCATCCTCGCCTTCCGGGCCCTGCCGCTGATCCTGGTCGTCGGTGCGCTTCCGGCCCTTCTCCATCGTCTCGGCGTGCTGCCGTTCCTCATCGGCGCGCTTGCCCGCCTGCTGTGCCGCCGCTCTGGGCTCTCGGGCACGGCTGGCTTCGCCCCCGCCGCCAACGTGTTCGTGGGCATGGTCGAGGCGCCCTTGCTCGTCCGTCTTTAGCTCGCCGGGCTATCGCGGGCCGAACTCTTCATGGTGATGACGGCCGGGATGGCGACGATCAGCGGCAACACGCTCGCGATCTACGCCATCTTCCTGCGCGAGGCCCTGCCCGATGCAGCGGGGCACGTGCTCACCGCGAGCGTGATCAGCGCGCCTGCCGCGGTGCTGGTGGCGCGACTGATGCTGCCAATCGACACTGCAGTCGATCGCGGGCCTAAAGCTGCGCCACCGCAGCCTTAGGCGACCTCGATGGAGGGGATCGCGCGCGGCACGGCGGAGGGGCTCGCGATCACGTTTGGCGTAATCCCTTCCCTGATTGTCTTCATCGCCCTCTTTGCGCTCGCCAACCAGGCGATCGTGCCGTGGACGGGCGACACGCTGCAGCACGGGGCGGGTGTTGCCATGCGCCCAGTTACCTTGCTCCTTGGTATCCCGTGGGCGGAGAGTGCGGAAGCCGGGCGCCTGTTGGGGCTGAAAACCATTCTCAACGAGTTCGTCGCCTATCTCGAGTTCGCGCGCATCAGCGAAACGATATCGGAACGACTCCGGATCATCCTCGCTTACGCGCTCCGTGGCGTCGCCAACCAAGGCAGCCTCGGCATCATGCTGGGTGGGCTGATCGCGCTCGTGCCCGACCGTCGCGACGACATCGCGCGTCTCGGCGTGCCGGCCGTGCTGGCGGCGACGATCGCCTGCCTGATGCGGCAGGCGGCGGTCTAGCTGCTGACAGCGGGCTCAGAGATCAGACCGGACGGCGCGCGCGCAACGCCGCGGCGAGCGTGCCATCGTCGAGCGCGCCCAATTCGCCGCCGATGGGCACACCGTGCGCGAGCCGCGTGACCGCGACGGGAAAGGCGGCGAGACGGTCTGCCACCCAGTGTGCTGTCGCCTGCCCGTCCACCGTCGCCGAAGTGGCGAGGATGACCTCGGTGACGTTGCCGGAGGCCGCGCGTTGCAACAGCGGATCGACACGCAGATCCTCCGGCCCGCGGCCGGCCAGCGCCGAAAGCGTGCCGCCGAGCACATGGTAGCGCCCGCGATGCGCCCCCGCCCGCTCGAGCGCCCACAGATCGGCCACGGTCTCAACGACGCAGATCACCCGTCCATCGCGCGAGGGATCGCTGCAGATCGAGCAAGGATCGGTACTGTCGAGATTGCCGCAGAGGGAACAGGGGCGAATCGTGGCCGCCGCCGCCTCGAGTGCGCTCACCAGCGGCGCGAGCAGGGTTTCGCGCTTCTCGACCAGAGCCAGCGCCGCGCGCCGCGCACTGCGGGGCCCCAAGCCTGGCAGCCGGGCCAGAGCTGCGATCAGACGCTCCAGTTCCGCACCCATGCCCCAACGATCCATCCCAACAGCGACGACCGGTGGTCAGCGCATCGGCAGGGTGCCGAGCGTGCCAGAGGCCGGAGCGAGCCCGCCTGGTGCCATCTGCGAGCCGGGCTGCGGCGCCGAAGGTGACGGCAGAGGCTGCCGCTCGATGCCACCTCCAGGCGGCGCCCGGACCGCGTCGTCGGGAGCGAGCATGGCGCGCAGGGCGCGCCGAACCTGGAATTCGAACTCAACGTTCAGACCCTGCGGGTCGTCCATGGCACTGACCAGCATCTCGTGCCAGACGGCTTCCCGCGCAGCGAGCGAGGTGCCTTCCGCCACGGTGCGCGTGCGCGTCACCGTCGCTTGCACCGAACCTGATCCGCCCGCCGCGCCCTCGACCTCGAGTCGAACGGAGAGCGTGAGCGTGTAGCGCTCGCTCTGCTGCGTGGTGAACAGCGCACCCACCCCGCCCTCGCGTGGCAGGCGCTGTTCGATCAGCGATGCCTCGAGGATGACGGCGCGCGCCCTGCCCTGCCGGCCCCAGGCCTGCACACGGTCCTCGAGCATCCGACGCACCGCGACGCGAGGCTCGATCGGCGCGCGGTGATCGACATGCGGGGGTGCGCGGGGCGGAACCCATGCCTCGACGATCTCGACTTCGGCGACATCGAGCCTGATGGGAAGAAGGTGTGAATAGTCGAAGGGGCGCAGCACGGGCCTCGGCGGGTCGGCCGGCGCGGCGCACCCGGCCAAGACGGCGCAGACAGCGGCGAAGACAGCGCGACGTGGGGACGGCATCAGCGACAGATCGCTTGTTCCGGCTCAGGCCGAGCCGCTCACTGCCGCCACATCGTCGCGGGCGAAGCGGAAGTCAACGTTGCAGAACTCGCAGGTGACAGTGATGGTGCCGTCCTCGGCCATTTCGTCGAGGTCGGCCGCGTTGAAACCCGCCAGCACGCGGCCGATGCGCTCGCGCGAACAGCGGCAGCCGAAGGAGAGCGGCTTCGGTGCCTGGGCACGCGGGGCAAGCTCGTGGAATAGGCGCCACAGCAGGCGTTCGGCCGGCAGGCTTTCATCAAGAAGCTCCTCCAGCGTGACCGACGCGGCAAACATCGCTGCCTGACGCCAGGCCTCGTCGTCCTCCTCAGATGTGCGGCGACGCCCTTCGCCGCCAGCGAAGGCAATCCGTTCGCACAGCAGCGCCGCAGCGCGCCAGCCCGCTGCGGTGGGTGCTGCGGCCAGCACCACCGCCGCCTCCAGCTGCTGGCTGGCCGAGAACCAGGTAAGCGCCAGGTCAGCCAGCGTTTCGCCCTCGAGCGGCACGATGCCCTGGTACCGATCCATGTCCGGCCCCTGGTCGAGGGTGAAGGCAAGATGTCCGCGACCGAGCAGCGCGGCCGCAGAGGGCAGAGGGCCGAGGGCCTCGACACCAGCGCGGGCGGCACGCGCGTAGCCCCGCAATGCGCCCTGGCCCGTGCAGTCGGCGAGCAGCATGTCGACGGGGCCTGACCCGCGCGCCTGCAGCGAAAACGAGCCCTCGAACTTCAGCGCCGAAGCAAGCCCTGCGGTCAGCGCCAAGGCCTCACCGAGCAGCCGCGCCACTGGCTCGCTGAGGTCATGGCGCGTGAGCAGGGCATCCGCGAGGGGGCCGAGGCGAACGAGCTGCCCGCGCACCGGAGCCGCTTCGAGATAGAAAGGACGAACCGCAGACGGAACGGTCAGGATCGGCGGCGGCGTGCGGGCGCGGGGGGAGGAGGCCGATCCGCTCACCGCCGAGCCGAGCCGGGTTCAAGACACCACGCCAGCACGCCGGCTTGGGCGTGCAGACGGTTCTCCGCCTCATCCAGCACGACCGACTGCGCTCCGTCGAGCACGCCGTCGGTCACCTCCTCGCCGCGATGCGCCGGCAGGCAATGGAGGAAGATCGCAGAGGGCGCATGGCTCATCAGCGCCTCGTTCACCTGGAAGGGACGAAGGAGGTTGTGCCGGTTCGTGCCCGGCGCATCGCTCATGCTGACCCAGGTGTCGGTCACCACCGCATCCGCTCCCCGCACGGCCGCGACCGGATCCTCGGTGAGTTCGATCGTCGCCCCCTCGTTGCGCGCCCAGGCGATCAGCTCGGCCGGCGGGCGCAAACTCTCAGGGGTCGCCAGACGCAGCGTGAAGCCGAAGCGGGCAGCGGCGTGGATCCAGCTTCGGGCGACGTTGTTGCCGTCCCCGCACCAGGCGACAACCCGGCCGGAGATCGGCCCCTTGTGCTCCTCGAAGGTCATCACATCGGCCATGATCTGGCACGGGTGCGACTGGTCGGTGAGGCCGTTGATCACCGGCACGGTGGCGGCGGCAGCGAGTTCGGCGAGCTTCGCCGCACTGTCCGTACGCAGCATGATGGCATCCACGTAGCGGGAAAGGACGCGCGCGGTATCAGCCACCGTCTCGCCGCGACCGAGCTGCATCTCTTTCGCGCTCAGCACCACCACGTCGCCGCCGAGCCGGCGCATGGCGACCTCGAAGCTGACGCGGGTGCGCGTCGAGGGCTTCTCGAAGATCAGAGCGAGGGTGCGGCCGGCGAGCGGACGGCTGGCGGCCGGCCCCTCGCCGCGTTTGAACGCCGCGCCGAGCTCAAGGATGCGTCGCAAGCTCGCTCGGTCGAGCGCAGAGACATCGAGGAAGTGACGCGGCGGGGTCGCCGTCGCTGTCGTCGGCAGCGTGGAGGGACGGAGGGCGGGCCGCGGACTCATCGCCCTCATGCAGCGGCCACGGGCTCGGGCAGCGAGGCGCGGAGCTGCGCGAGCGCGCGATCGAGAAGATCGACCGCCTCGTCGGCTTCAGCCTCGGTGATGATCAGCGGCGGAGCAAGCCTCAGCACGTTCTGCCCGGCGGCGACCGTCAGCAGGCCCTCGGCGACGGCACGTGCCTGCAGGTCCGTGTTGGTCGCGGGCTGGCGCAGCTTCAGGCCGAGAAGAAGTCCAGCCCCGCGCACCTCCTCGATCAAGTCGGCGTGGCGGTCCTTGAGCGCGACCAAGGCGCGCCAGAGGTGTCGCGCAACGCGATCAACGCGGGCGAGAAACCCAGGCGCGAGAATGATGTCGAGCACCGCGTTGCCCGCCGCGCAGGCGAGAGGATTGCCACCGAAGGTAGTGCCGTGGCTGCCCGGCTTGAGATGCTTCGCCACGTGCTCCTTGGCCAGGATGGCGCCGAGCGGAAAGCCGCCGCCGATGCCTTTGGCAGAGGACATGACGTCTGGCTCGATGCCAGCCCATTCATGCGCCCAAAGCCTGCCCGAACGGCCCATGCCGATCTGCACCTCGTCAAGTCCGAACAGCAGGCCGAACTCGTCGCAGGTGGCGCGGAGGTCGCGCAGGAAGTCGAGCGTGGCCGGCCGCACGCCACCTTCGCCTTGGACGGGTTCGACAATGATGCCGGCGGTGGCGGGCGTGATGGCGTCGCGCACCGCGTTCATGTTGCCGAACGGCACCTGGTCGAATCCATCCGCCTTCGGCCCGAAACCGTCGAGATATTTCGGGTTGCCGGTGGCGGCCAGCATGGCGAGCGTGCGGCCGTGGAACGCGCCTTCGAAGGTAATGATCCGCCAGCGTTCCGGCCGGCCGGTTTCGGCCATCGTCTTGCGCATCGCCTTGACCATGCCCTCGTTCGCCTCCGCCCCCGAGTTGCAGAAGAACACGCTGTCTGCGAACGAGGCCTCGACATGCCGGGCGGCGAGCCGTTCCGCCTCCGGAATGCGGTACAGGTTGGAGACATGCATCAGCCGTCCCGCCTGGTCGCAGATCGCCTGCACAAGGTGTGGGTGGGCGTGGCCCACCGCGTTGGTCGCGATGCCGGAGCCGAAGTCGAGGAAGCGTCGCCCGTCCGTCGCCCACAGGCGCGCGCCCTCGCCCCGCTTGAAGGCGAGGTCGGCGCGGGCGTAGGTCGGCATCAGCGGCGGGATCACGGGCCGTCCACCATCCTGCTCTTGGTTTGCCCCACGAAGGCGCGGGGAAGCACTGACTGTGGGTCGAGAGGAGAGCGAAGTCAAATGACGACAGGATGGAGCCGGATCGCAGCCGGCGCGAGGCAACTGCCAATGGATGCGTCTTTTACCTCTTGTTGAGGGGCCGGTGCGAGACTTGCCGAAACCGCACAGGGAAGACAGGAGTACCACGGGCCCATGACCGCACTCGAACGCCTCCGCAACGCCATCGGCTCAGGCCAGGCCAGCACTGCGCCGATGGCCGGGCTCACCGACCGCGGCGGCGGATCTGACGGCGGCCTCGCATCATTTCTCGATGCCCTGGCGCGAGGCGCGTACAGCGCCGCG
>CALBEG010000178.1 GCA_937927455.1 uncultured Elioraea sp.
CGCAACGTCGTCTCCATCATGGCGAACCTGATGCTGCAGGGAAGGCCGCCCATCATCTACGGCGACGGCGACCAGAAGCGTTGCTTCTCCTTCATCGAGGACTGCCTCAGCTGCCTCGTCAGCATGGGCCTCGACAACGCCTGCTCGCGGCAGATCATCAACATCGGTCCGGACGAGGAGTTCGTCACCATCCGCTATGTGGCCAAGGTGCTGAAGGCGCTGACCAATTTCGACGGCGAGCCGGTGCACGTTCCGCCGCGCCCGCAGGAAGTCAAGTTCGCCACCTGCTCGGCCGACAAAGCACGGCGGCTGCTCGGCTATCGCACCACCACCGGGCTCAACGACGGCCTGGCGTCGGTCGTCGATCACATCCGAAAGGTCGGCCCGAGACGCTTCCGATATCATCTCGACCTCGAGATCAGGAACGAGCTCACGCCCAAAACCTGGGCCGAGCGCCTGTTCTGACCCCGCGGCCAAGGCGCCGGCCGCGCCCCACGCGCCACCGCAGGCGTCAGGCTGCAAGCCCCTGCACGCCCTTCGTCGTCGAATACTCGAAATGGAGCGCTTGGCCGGGAAAGACGAGCGGATGGATGGCGTGCGCCGCCACCGCCGCCTCGGCGAAACCCTGCAGGATCAGCTTGAGCTTGCCGGGATAGCTCGCGACGTCGCCGATCGCGAACACGCCGGGCACGGTCGTCTCGCAGGTCGCCGGATTGACCATGACGTGCCCGCGCTCGAGCGCGAGCCCCCATTCCGCGATCGGGCCCAAATCCATCGCGAGCCCGAAGAAGCAGAGCAGAGCATCGGCCGGAATCGACCGCACCTCGCCCTTCAGTGTTGCCACCTCCACCGCCTCAAGCTGGCCACCCACCCCCTTCAGCGCATGCAGCTGGTAGGGCACCACGATCTCGAGCCTGCCTTCGGCGGCGAGCGCCTCCATCCGCGCGACGGTTTCGGGCGCGGCGCGGAACTTCGGCCGCCGGTGCACGACGTGCACCGCGGCAGCGAGTTCGGCGAGCGAAAGCGCCCAATCCACCGCCGAATCGCCTCCGCCAGCGATGACGATGCGCTTGCCGCGGAACTCCTCCCGCCTCTGCACGGCGTAGAACACGCTTCGGCCCTCGAAGGCCGCAAGACCTTCGAGCGGCGGGCGGTTCGGCCCGAACGCACCGGCACCGGCAGCGATGATCATCGCCCGTGCGCCGATCGAATCGCCGGCCGAGGTCGCGATCATGAGCCGCCCATCCTCCTCGCGCGCGAAGCCCGTCACCTGCCGGCCAAGCAGGTGGTGCGGCCGGAACGGCGCGGCCTGCGCGATCAGCTTCTCGATCAGCCCCGCGCCGGTGATCGCCGGATGGGCGGGAATGTCGTAGATCGGCTTCTCCGGATAGAGCGCGATGCACTGCCCGCCAATCGCATCCAGAGCATCGACGACGACCGTGCGCATGCCGAGCATGCCGCACTCGAACACGGCGAACAGACCGACCGGCCCCGCCCCCACGATGCACACGTCGGTCGTGATCGTCTCCGCCATCGCGCTCTCCTCGCCTTCACCCTTGCCTACATACCCCCCGGCCGAGGTCGCACAAGCGCCCGCACCGCCGCTACAGTGGCGACGATTCGCCATGATGCGCGAGCCTTCCCTCCACCTTGCCGACGAGGCGGCAACCGCGCGGCTCGCCACCAAGGTCGCGAGGCTCGCCCGGCCGGGCGATGCGATCCTGCTCGCCGGACCCTATGGCGCGGGCAAGACCGCCTTCGCCCGCGCCTTCCTGCGCGCCGCCACCGGCCAGCCCGAGCTCGTCGTGCCCTCGCCCTCCTTCACCCTGGTCCAAACCTACGTCCTGCCCGGCGGAGTGGAAGCCTGGCACTACGACCTCTGGCGGATCGGTGGAGCGGAAGAGCTCGCCGAGCTCGGCTGGGAGGAGGCGCAGCGCGGCATCGTGCTCGTGGAATGGCCGGACCGGCTCGGCCCGAGCGCGCCCTCCGAGGCGCTGACCATCACCCTCTCCCCCGTGGCGGACCGTCCGCAGTCGCGCGAGGCCCGCCTCGCCGGCTGGCCCGACCGTCTGGCCGCCCTGGTCGCGCCGTGACGCCGGAGGCCTTCCTCTCTGCGCACGGGTTCGGGGGCGCGCGCCGCATTCCCCTTGCCGGCGACGCCTCGTTTCGCGCCTATGAGCGGCTCGCGGGCGGGCCGCGCCCGGCCCTGCTCTTGCTCTGCCCGCCGGAACGCGAGGCGCTCGCCCCCTTCCTCCGCATCGCCACCGTGCTTCGCGGCTATGGGCTTTCCGCCCCGCACGTCTTCGCCGCAGACGAGGCGGCGGGCCTCGCCCTGATCGAGGATTTCGGCGACGACACGTTCAGCCGCCTCCTCGCCGCGGGGGAGGACGAGATCGCGCTCTACCGGCTCGCTGCCGCCACCCTTGCTGCGCTGCATCGTCGCCCCCCGCCGGAGACACTGCCACCGTGGGGCGCTGCCGAAATGACGGAAGCTGCCGCCGCCACCTTCTTCGACTGGTGGTGGCCGGCCACCTTCGGCGCCCACCCCTGGCCGTTCGTCCGCCGCTCCTTCGCCGCCGCCGTGGCCGAAACCCTCCTCCCGTTCGCCGAGGATGACCCCGTCCTGGTGCACCGCGACTTCCACGCGGACAACCTCATCCGCCTGCCCCGCCCCGGGGTTGCAGCCTGCGGCCTGCTCGATTTCCAGGACGCCGCCGCCGGCCACCCGGCCTACGACGTGATGAGCCTGATCGAGGACGCGCGCCGCGACGTCTCTGCCGAAGCCCGTCGTGCTGCCCTTGCCCTCTACCTAGAGGAGGCGGCAGTGGCCGACCGCATGCGCTTCCTCGGCGCCATGGCCGCCCATGCCGCGCTGCGCCACATCAGGGTTGCCGCCCTGTGGACGCGGCTTGCGCGCCGCGACGGCAAACCCGGCTATCTGCGCTTCGCCCCCCGCACCTGGCGGCTGCTTGAGCGAACTCTCGCCAATCCCGCCTGCCGCCCGCTCGCCGCCTGGTTCGACCGCCACATCCCCCCCGCCCTGCGCCGCGCGCCGGAGGGGGCGGCGCGATGACCCCACCTCGGGTCGCGATGGTGCTCGCCGCGGGCTTGGGCACCCGCATGCGTCCGCTGACCGAAACCACCGCCAAACCGCTGCTGCCTGTCGCCGGGCGCAGTCTGCTCCACCGCATTCTCGACCACCTTGCGGCAGCCGGGGTCGAGCGGGTGGTGGTGAACACGCACTGGCAACGTGAAGCCGTGCTCGCCGCCTTGGCCGAACGGCGAGACCTCGCCCTCGTCGAAAGCCACGAGGAAACCTTGCTCGACACGGGTGGCGCCGTGGTCAAGGCGCTTCCTCTGGTCGGCGAGGCGCCGTTCTACATCGTCAACGGCGACGCCTTCTGGCTCGATGGCGCGCACCCCACGTTGCTTCGCCTCGCCAGCGCCTTCGACCCCGACCGCCTCGATGCCGTGCTTCTGGTGCACCGCGCCGCCCTCCTGCCCTGCTACGTGGGCCGCGGCGACTTCGCGGTCGACCCCTGGGGGCGCGTTCGCCGGCCGCGCGAGAAGGAGATCGTGCCCTACCTCTACGCCGGGGTGCAGCTCGCCTCGCCCGCCCTGTTCGCCCGCTCCCCCCAGGGCCCATTCTCCACCAACCTGCTGTGGGATCGCGCGATCGACGCCGACCGCCTGCGCGCCGTCGTGCATGACGGGATGTGGCTTCATCTTTCCACCCCCGAAGACATCGCAGACGCTGAGGAGGCGGTCGCCGGCCGGGTGTCCGCCTCCGCCCACGCTCGCTGATGGTCGCTGATCCCTTCGCCACGCCCGCGCCCCGGGTCTTCGAGATTCCCACCGGCCGCCCTTTCCTCGACGACCTGGCCGCAGGTCTCCTCGCGCTCGCAGGCAGGGATCCCCTCGTGCTTGCGCGGGCGACCGTGCTTCTGCCGACGCGACGCGCCGGGCGCGCCCTCGCCGCGGCCCTGCTCCGCCTTTCCGGCAATCGCTCGGCGATCCTGCCGCGCATCCACCCGCTCGGTGAGGTGGCGGACGAACCGCTCCTGCTCGCCGGGGCCCTGGACGAGGCGCCGCCGATCGCCGCGCTCGCCCGCGTCGCCCTGCTCTCCCGCCTGGTCGCCAAGGCCGATCCCGCGCTTCCTTTCGACCGCACCTGGCGGCTCGCGATCGAGCTCGCGACCATGCTCGACGACCTCGCGCTCGCTGAGGCGGATCCCATCCAGCTGCGCACCCTGGTGCCGGAGGACCACGCGGCGCACTGGCAGAAGACGCTTCGTTTCCTCGAGATCCTGATCGCGGCCTGGCCGCAGGTGCTGCGCGAGCGGGGGGTGTCCGACCCCGGTGCGCGGCGCGTGCGCGCGCTGAGGGCGCAGATCGACGCCTGGGGGCAGGCCCCGCCCGACACCCCCGTGATCGCCGCCGGGCCGACCTCCGCCTTCCCGGCACTGGCCGACCTGCTTCGTACCGTCTCGCACCTGCCGCGCGGCGCGGTCGTCCTGCCCGGCATCGACCGCTCCATCCCCGCCGCCACCTGGCGCACACTTCCGGAGAGCCACCCGCAGGCAGGACTGGCCGCCCTGCTGGCCCGCATGGGGGTCGCGCGTGAAGCGGTGCTGCCCTGGCCGTCGCAGGCTCCGGGCAGCAACCACCCTGACCGGGCGGCGCTTATCTCCGCCCTCTTCGCCCCGCCCGAGGGCTTGGCGCTGTGGCGCGAGCAGGCCCCGGCCCGCTGGCGGCCGGCGCTCACGGGCCTCGCGCGCCTGGAAGCGGCGGAAACGCAGGAGGAGGCGGCCGTGGTCGCGCTCGCCGTTCGCCGCGCCCTGGAGACACCTGGCCGCACCGTCGCTGTGGTGACCCCGGATCGGCTGCTCGGTCGCCGCATCGCTGATGCCTGTGCCCGCCACGGTATTCTGGCCGACGATACGGGGGGCGAGCCGGCGAAGAATGCGCCGCCAGGCGTGTTCCTGCGCCTTCTCGCCCGGGCGGTGGCGGAACGCCTCGCCCCCGTCCCGCTGCTTGCCCTGCTCAAGCACCCTTTCGCCGCTGCCGGCGAGGACCCCGCCCGCTTCCGCGCCGAGGTGCGCGCCCTCGAGGTCGCTGTGCTGCGCGGCCCGCGCCCGCCTGCGGGGCTAGAGGGCTTGGCCGCTTCGCTCGCTTGTGCCTCCGCACCAGAAGCCGAGGCAGGGCGCGCGGCTCTGAACCGTCTGGCTCCGATCCTCCGCCCCTTGCTCGACCTCACCGCCCGGCCCGAGGTCGCGCTGGCGAATCTGCTCGAGGCCCATCTGTCGGCTGCCGAGGCGCTCGCTGCCCGCCCCGATCTCCCCGGCCCTTTGGTGCTGTGGCGGGGGGAGGAGGGAGAGACGCTCGCCCGCCACCTCGCCGAACTCGCCGAGGCGTTGGTCGATCTCCCGCCCCTCCCGCCGCCCCGCTTCCCCGACCTCTTGGAGGCGATGCTCGAGGGGCCGGTGGTTCGGCTGGCCCGCACGCAGGACCCGCACCCGAGGGTGCACATTCTCGGCACGCTGGAAGCCCGCCTGCAGGCCTTCGACACGGTGATCCTCGCCGGGCTGAACGAGGGCACCTGGCCCGCGGCGGAGGATCCTGGCCCTTGGCTGTCGCGCCCGATGCGCCGCGCCCTGGGCCTTGCCTCGCCCGAACGCCGCATCGGCGATGCCGCGCACGACGTCGCCGACCTGATCGCATCGGCGGGCGAGGTGCTGCTCACCCGCTCCCGCCGGGTCGATGGGTCGCCCACCGTGCCGTCGCGTTGGCTCGTTCGGCTCGAGACCTTCCTGCGCGGCCAATTCGGCGACGAGGCGGACCAACTGCTGACACCCTCGGAAGACCTCGTGGGGATCGTGGATCGTCTCGACGATCCCGGCGAACCCCGTCGCGCTCCCCGCCCCCGTCCGTGCCCGCCGGTTGTCGCCCGGCCCCGGCGCCTCACGGTCACCGACATCGCGCCTTGGATCGCTGAACCCTACGCCATCTACGCCCGGCACGTGCTGGGGCTGCGCCCTCTCGACCCGCTGGATGCCGATGCCGAGGCCTCGGATTTCGGCGACATCGCGCATCGCGGCATCGCGGAGGTGCTGCACGCGATTGGGGCGGAATGGCCGCAGGACGCCGAGGCACGCCTGATTGCCGCGTTCGACCGCGCGCTGGCTTCCCGCGCCGTCCGCCCAGCCCTCGCCGCGTTGTGGCGGCCACGGCTTGCTCGTATCGCCGCCTGGCTTCATTGCACGGAGCGCGACCGCCGCGCCCGCTTTCGCCCGCGCGCGGTGATCGCCGAAGCGAAGGCGGAGTGGGCGATCAGCGGCCTGCCGGGAGGCCCCTTCGTTCTGGTGGGGCGGGCGGACCGCATCGAGGTGCGCGAAGGGGGGCTCGCCATCCTCGACTACAAGACGGGAATGGTGCCCAGCGGCGAAGCGGTGGCGGGCGGCAGCGAACCTCAGCTCACCCTCGAGGCCGCGTTGGCGTACCGCGGCGCTTTTGCCGGCGTGCCCGCCCTGCCTGCGGTCGAGCTCGCCTACTGGAAGCTCTCCGGTGGCTGGAACCCGGGAGAGCCGCGCGCCGTGTGCAAAGGCCGGGAGGCCGAAGCGGCAGAGGCAGCCTGGCAGGGGCTGCTCCGTCGCCTGCACGCTTTCGACGACGAAGGCACCCCCTACCTCTCCCGCCCTCACCCGCGCCTTCCGTGGCGGCGGTCTGACTATCGCTGGCTCGCCCGAATCGACGAGTGGTCGGCGGGCGAGGGCGATGGCGAGGGGTGAGCGATGGCGGGACCCACCGAAGAACAACGCCGCGCCGCCGACCCCGGCGTCTCGGCCTGGGTCTCGGCCTCGGCCGGGTCGGGCAAGACGCGGCTTCTGATCGATCGCGTGCTGCGCCTGATGCTCGCTGGCACCGAGCCAGGGCGCATCCTCTGCCTCACCTTCACCCGCGCTGCGGCCGCAGAAATGGCGACGCGCCTTGCTCGCCGCCTTGGCCAGTGGGCCACGCTGGGTGAACAGGACCTCGCGCGGGATCTCGCCGAGCTCACGGGCGAAGCCCCCTCCACCGAAGCGATGCGGAGGGCGCGCGCCCTGTTTGCCGCGGTGCTCGACCTGCCGGGGGGCATGAAGATCGAGACCATCCACGCTTTCGCCCAAGGCTTGCTTCGCCGCTTCCCGATCGAAGCCGGGGTTGCCCCACGCTTTGCGCTGATCGAGGAGGCAGAGGCCGCTGCCCTGCTCGCCTCCGCCCGCGAAGCGGCTCTGGCGCAGGCCCCGCTCAGCGAGAAAGGAGCACGCGCGGTGGCACGTCTCGCAGCGCTCGCGCCGCCCGAACGGCTCGGCGAGGCGATCCGGTCCTTGCTCCCCGTCCGTGGCAAGCCTGGGCTCGCCGCGACCGGCAACAGCGCCGAAGGGGTGGCTGCGGCACAGCGCCGCGTGCTCGGAGTCGGGCTGGAGGAGGACGCCGAGACCATTCTGCGCGAGGCCTGCCGGCCCGACCCGGTGCGGGAGACCGATCTCGTTCGCCTCGCCGCCCTCTGGATCGAGGTGGGTGGAGATGCCCACGAG
>CALBEG010000179.1 GCA_937927455.1 uncultured Elioraea sp.
GAAGGCTTCGGCGCGGGCGGAGACGGGCGCGCTGAGCCGCGCCACGGCAAAGGGGCGTTCGGCCGCGAGGGTGCGGAGATGTCCATTCAGCAGAGTGAGGGTGAGCGGTGCCCTGCCGCCGAGCCGGATCTCGGCGCGCCGGCCGACCGCCGCGGCGAGGGCGGAGAGGGGAGCGGGGTCGACGCCGAAACGGGCGGCGTGAGCGAGCACCCTCTCGCCCACTGTCGCCACCGAGGCTGCCTCGGCCAGCACCGGCAAGGGCCGGGCGGGGTCAAGACGGTCGGCCGAACCCGGCAGGATCCGCTCTAGCCGTTCAACTTTGCTCCGCCCGCGCGTCTCGAGCACGACCGAAAGTCCAGCCTCGGCGAGACGTCCGTCTGCGGCGTCGTGCCACAGAAGGGTGACGGAGGAGGAGCGCGCCCGCCCCACGCGCCGCTGCGCGATCGCGGGATGGCGCAGCAGCGCCGGCACGGCGGATGGGTCGAGGCGGAACTCGAACAGCTCGACCGCCTCCGTCGGCGAGGCGGAAGCGGCTGTGTGCGGCGTGTCCGCCTCAGGCGAAAACGGGGTCAGGACGCGTGCTGGCGCAGGTCGCGCGGGCATAGGAAACGAACCAGTCTTCCCCCGCCCGGCTCGAGCCCCCACCAGGGGGTGGCGATGGCGAACTCGGCCAGGGCTCCCGTTGGGAACTTCTCGGCGAGCTTGAGCGCGTCCGAGTCGCGCCGCGCCATCGCGGCGGGCCCGATCAGCGCCAGCGCGAGGTTGTGCAGTCCCGGATTGTGGCCGATCACCAGCACGCTGCGGGCGGTCTCAGGCACGGCACGCAAGAGGTCGAGGAGCTTCTGGTCGGAGGCGAGATAGAGCGCCTCCAGCGCATCCACCACCGGCGCCTCGTCGAACGGCTCGATGAGGGCGAGCGTTTCGCGCGTGCGCCGGGCGGTGGAGACGAGCACGATGTCGGGATCAAGCCCGAGCGCACGCATCTCGGTCCCCATCGCGGCCGCGTCCGCCCGACCGCGCGGTGCGAGCGGCCGGTCGTGATCCGGCAGCGAGGGGTCGTCCCAGGACGACTTGGCGTGACGAAGGAGGAGAAGCTGACGCATCGGTGCGTGCGTGGCCCAAGCGGATCCCCAGATCGAGGACCATCGCACGAAATCGCCGCCCCGTCTGCCCCGCTGCTCCGCATCACACCTCTGTGGGGCACTGGTCGCCTTGCGCAGGGTCCCGACCATGTGACGGTGTGGTGACCATGAGCGTGGCAGGGAGGGTCCGGTCGATCGGCATGGCGGCACCGGTGCTTGTGTTCGGAGCGACGGGAGGCATAGGCAGTGCACTGGCGCGCAAACTGGCGCGCTCGGGCGCGCCCCTTCACCTCTCCGGACGCGATGGCGAGAGGCTTGCGAACCTCGCCGGCGAACTGAACGCTCGCGCCACTGAAGGTGATGTGTGCGACGAGGCGCACCTCGCCAGGGTGGTGGCCGAAGCGACGGCAGGGGGGGCTCTTTCCGGGCTTGCGTTCTGTGTCGGGTCCATCGTGCTGAAGCCGCTCGCGCGCGCCACTGTCGAGGATCATCTCGCGGCCTACCGCCTCAATGTGGTGGCCGCCGCCCGCTCCGTCGCCCTCGCCGCCGGGGCGCTGAAGGCCGGGCAGGGTGCGGTGGTGCTGTTCGGTTCGGTCGCTGCACGGTCGGGATTTCCCAACCACAGCGTGATCGGGCCGGCGAAGGCGGCGGTGGAGGGGCTTGCCATCGCACTTGCGGCCGAACTCGCCCCGCAAGTGCGCGTGAACGCCATCTCCCCCTCGCTCACCCGAACCACGATCGCAAGACCGCTGACGGAGAACGAAGCCCTGGCGAAGGCGATCGCGGCCCAGCACCCGATCCCCCGCCTCGGCGAGGCGGAGGACGTGGCCGCGCTTGCCGCCTTCCTCCTCTCGGCGGAAGCATCCTGGATCACCGGCCAGGTATTCGCCGTCGATGGCGGCCGGTCGACCTTGAGGAGCAAGTCATGATCGGACGACGCTCGCTGATCCTCGCCCTTCCCGCGCTCGCCCTGCTTCCGGTCGGCGGCGCCCGAGGCGCGGTGCCGCCGGGCAACCGGCTCGCCTTCCACGTGATGCGCAACGACAGCCCGATCGGCACCCACGTGCTCGACTTCACGCGCGACCGCGACCGGATTGTGGTGCGGATCGCGATCGACCTCTCCGTGCGCTTCCTCGGCCTCGTCGCCTACCGCTACCGCCACCGCAATCTCGAGGTCTGGGACCGCGACCGTCTGCTTTCGATCGACAGCGAAACGGACCGCAACGGCCGCCCATATTGGGTTCGGGCGCGGGCGGTGGCGGATGGGATCGAGGTCGAGGGGTCGCACTCCGGCGCCTACCGGGCGCCGGCAGACACTACCTCCACCTCGTATTGGCACGCGCGGTTCCTCCGTTCGCAGGTGATCGACACCCAGGGCGGGCGGCTTCTCACCACGCGGATCGAGCCTGTCGCGGAGGAGATCGTGCCGGCGGGGGCATTGATGCACCCTGCCCGCCGTTTTAGGGTGACTGGGGATCTCGCCCTCGACATCTGGTACGACGCGGACGGGGTGTGGTCGGGGCTGCTGTTCCGCGGCGAGGACGGCTCGACCATCCGCTACGAGCGGACCTGACGGCGGGCGCCGTTGGAGGGGTTGGTGGCGGTGGCGAGACCGGGCGCACTTCGGGTCGTGCTCGGTGACCAGTGTTCGCGCACGATCTCCGCCCTCGAGGGGCTCGACCCGGCGCGCGACGTGGTTCTGATGGCCGAGGTGGCGGGGGAGTGCACCTATGTGCGCCACCATCCGCAGAAGATCGTGCTCGTTCTCTCCGCCATGCGGCACTTCGCACGCGCACTCGCTGCGCGTGGGGTGACCGTCGACTACGTTCGCCTCGATGATCCCGCCAACAGCGGCACGCTCGCAGGCGAGGTGGCGCGCGCGGCGGAACGCCATCGCCCCTGCCGCATCATCGCCACCCACCCGGGCGAGTGGCGTGTGCGCGAGGACATGCTGGCTTGGGAGTGCGCGACGAGCGTGCCGGTGGAGATCCGCGAGGATGATCGCTTCCTCTGCCCGCTCTCCTGGTTTCACGCTTGGGCCGAGGGTCGGCGCACCCTGCGCATGGAGTTTTTCTACCGCGAGATGCGCCGGCGCACGGGGATCCTGATGGAGGGCGAGGAACCTGCCGGCGGGCGATGGAACTTCGATGCCGAAAATCGCAAGCGCCTGCCCGAGGGGCTTTCTGTGCCGCTACCGTATCGTACCGTTCCAGATGCGATCACGCGCGAGGTGATGGCGATGGTGGCGACGCACTTTCCGGACCATTGGGGCAGCATCGAGGGCTTCGCTTGGCCGGTGACCGCGCGCGACGCGGAAGCGGCGCTCGACCGTTTCATCACCGAACGGCTGGCCCAGTTCGGCGACTATCAGGATGCGATGGCGGCTCAGGAGGCGACGCTGTTTCACTCCCTCCTCTCCACCTCGCTCAACCTGGGTCTTCTTCTTCCAGGCGAGGTGTGTCGCCGCGCCGAAGCCGCCTGGCGCGAGGGCAGGGCGCCCTTGAATGCGGTCGAGGGGTTCATCCGCCAGGTCCTCGGCTGGCGCGAGTACGTGCGGGGCCTCTACTGGTACGCGATGCCGCGCTACAAGGCGCTGAACGTGCTTGCGGCGGATCGTTCTCTGCCCGAATTCTATTGGAGCGGCAATTCGGGCATGGCGTGCATCGACGCCGTCGTGCGCCAGACGCGTGAACTCGCCTATGCCCATCACATCCAACGGCTGATGGTGACGGGCAACTTCGCCCTGCTGGCCGGGATCCATCCCGACGAGATCAACGAGTGGTACATGGTGGTCTATGCCGATGCCTTCGAATGGGTGGAACTGCCCAACACCCACGGCATGGCGATCCATGCCGACGGCGGCATCATGGCCTCCAAGCCCTACGCCGCCTCCGGCAAGTACATCGCGCGGATGAGCGACTACTGCTCGGGCTGCCGCTACGACGTCGCACGCGCGACCGGCGAGGGGGCGTGCCCGTTCAACTTCCTCTACTGGGACTTCCTCGCCCGCCACCGGCAACGCTTCGCGGCAAATCCGCGCATGGCGCAGATGTACCGCACGCTCGACCGCATGGACCAGGCCAGGGTGGCGGCCATCAGGCGCGAGGCGCAAACGTTCCTCGATCGCGTCGCACCCCGCCGGGGCGAGCGGGTGGCGGAGCGGGCGGCGTGATCGAACTGTGCAGCGATTTTTGCGGCGGACTGGCCTTCCACCCTTCGGCGAAGGTCGTCCGCGCCATGCGCGGCCTAGCCTGCGCCTGTGGCTCGCGCATGCTTGGAGACCGTGAAGCGATGAGGGCGGAAGGAGCGCGGCATGGCCGACGGTGACAGGGGCCGACCGCGGCCTGCGCGGCCTCAGGACGGTCTCGCTTGGATCACAGGCGCCTCGTCTGGCATTGGCCGGCAGCTCGCGCTGGAACTCGTCCGCCGGGGCTGGACGGTGGCGGTGACCGCACGCCGGGTGGAGGAACTGGCGCGGCTCGCCGCCGAGGCTCCGGCCGGTCGCATCCTGCCCGCCCCGGCCGATGTCACCGACCCGGACACCGTGGCACAGGCGGTGCGGGAGGTGGAGGCGCGGGCAGGGCGGCCGATCGCGCTTGCTGTGTTGAACGCTGGCACCTACCAGCCTGACAGTGCGGTTGCGTTCGACCTCGCCGCGTTCACCCTGCAGGTGAAGGTCAATTTGCTCGGCACGGCGAATGCGCTCGCGGCGGTGATGCCAGCGATGATCGCGCGGCGGGGCGGGCAAATCGCAATCGTCTCCTCGGTTGCCGGCTATCGCGGCCTGCCGCGCGCCATCGCTTATGGCGCGACCAAGGCGGCGCTGATCGCGATGAGCGAGAGCTTGAAGTTCGACCTCGACCGGGCCGGGGTCATGATAACCTTGGTGAACCCGGGCTTCGTGAAGACGCCGCTCACCGATAAGAACGACTTTCCGATGCCGTTTCTAATGCCTGTGGAACGGGCTGCGGAGCGGATTGCGGATGGGCTGGCGCGCGGGCGGTTCGAGATCGCCTTTCCGTGGCGGTTTGTCGCCATTCTGAAGACGATGCGCGTTCTGCCCTATGCGCTCTACTTCCCGTTGGTTGGGCGGACGACGGGTCGTCGCTAGGGTTGGTGCACTGCGTGAACCTTCTGTTGCATTAACCGTTTGTTAACGCGTTTTGCGGCAGGGTGGAGAGTGAGGCGGAGCGGGTAGGCGTGCCGTTGGCGCGACGGTCGGGGTACCGCCCTCGGGACGGGTTCCGACAGCACTCCGCCTGCAGGACGAGGCGGTCGCGGCCGGGGCCAGAGGGTCCGGTCCGCTGGCGGCCAGGAGGGTGACGCAATGATTGCATGGAGTGCAAGCGTCCCGGGTGCGGTCTCGCCGCTCGCGGCATGGCGAAGCGGACCGACGCCGGCCGGCGGCATCGACGGCCTCCCGCGGGCGGCGGAGACGCCTCGCAATGTCGTACCACAGCCTCTGCTCAACCCTTCGCTGCGCTACGACCTGAAGGCGCAGGTCGTGGTGCTGGAGTTCTTCGACAACAACGGTGAGGTGACGCGCACCATTCCCCCTGAGCGCGTCCTGGAAGCCTATGCGCGCGAGCGAAGTGAGGCGAACACCGAACCTGCCCTACTCGAGAGAGCCAGCTGATCCTGGCCGCGACGGTAGCGGTCGTGGCAGCAGCCGGAGATCGAGCGATCCCGCCCTGCCCAGCTCCTCGGCCGCGTGGACAAACCCATGCGCTGGGGCCTCCTATCTGGCCGTAGACCTGATCCGAAGCTGATCTCCGGCGTGGGGTCGGCGTTCACACTTCGGTGTCTGACCGACGAGGACATGGCTCGTCTTCCAACCCTTCGTGATGTCCGCTGGCGAGTTCGGTGGGCGGCTTCCGCGCGACCGCCGGCGGGGTGTTGGATGCCATGGTCTAGATCGTGCGCACCAGCGCGCCGTGTCGCGACCTGCCGGCCGAGTTCGGCTCTTGGACTTCGGTGTTCCGCCAGGTCCGGCGCTGGAACGCGTCTGGCCTGGGACGTGATGCTGCAGGCTTTGGCCGCTGGCAGCGGCGACGCCGACCTCCTGCAAATGATCGGCAGCACCAGCATGCGGGCGCACCACGGCGCTGGCGGCGGAAGGAGGAGACCCCAATCGCCAGGGTCTTGGCCGTTCGCGCGGTGGCCGTGCGAGCAAGCTCCACCTCCGCGCCCAGGCGCACGGTCTGCCCATCGCCCAGCACCCGAGCGCAGGCCAAAAGGCCGACTTCCCGAACGACGAGACACTGACGGCGGCGCGCGGCAGCGACCCCGTCCTCATGCTCGCCGACACGCGCTACGACAGCGATCCGCTCAGGCAGCACCTGCCCGACCGCCGCACCGTCCAGGAGGTCCTCACCAAGGGCAACTGCGCGTCCAGCACAGCGTCAGCCGCGCGTTCTCTGGTTGCGCAGCGGCATCGCGTGCTTCATCCCCGCCGGAAAGACAGCCGACGGGTCGCGACGCGATACGACCAGACCACCAACAGCGTCCTCGCCTTAGCCACCCTGGCCTCCATCAGACCGTGGAGTAGGGCTGGCCACGCAGCCTGTCTCAGACGATTGAGCGGTTCGATCGCCAGTGATTTTGATCCCCCGAAGATCGGGTCTGCTGAAGAACGAAACCAGGTCCTGTCCCCGTTGGTGGTGTAGGTCCTGGGGGTGGTTATTGGTGGATCGCCGGTAGGGTTGGGTTGCGAGAGCCAACCTTGACCTGAGGATCCCCGATGACCGAGGCGATGATGAGCCTTCGTGCCCTGGTGGAGTGGGCTCCGGATGCCGACCTGCTCCGCGAGATGATCGGCTTTGCCGCCGAACGGCTGACGGAGCTGGAGATTGGCGGCCTGACCGGCGCTGGCTAGGGCGTGAAGAGTGCCGAGCGGCTGGTGCAGCGCCACGGCTACCGCGAGCGTGACAGTGGCGCCGCGTCGCTGACCAACTGCGGCCCAAGCTGCCGAAGCCCGCCGCCCTGATGGACGAGGCGGAGGGCGACGTACTCGCCTACATGAGCTTCTCACCTCAGCACCGCGCAAAGCTGCACAGCACCAATCCGCTCGAACGCCTGATCGGTAAGATCAAGCGACGCACCCAGGTCGTCGGCATCTTCCCCAACGAGGCCGCCATCACTCGCCTCGTCGGCGCCATCCTGCTCGAACAGAACGACGAATGGGCCGTCCAACGCGCCCGCTTTATCACCCTGCAAAGCATCAGCCGCGTCAGCGATGGTGCACCCATCAGCCTCCCCGCAATGGCAGGCTGATCAGCCCGGCCACGCCAGCAATCGCGGCGGCTCACCGCCAGCTACACCACGACACAGGACACGACCCGCACGTCGGTCTGCGGGTCGGCACGGCAAAGGTCGTTGTCCATGACGGAGATCCCGCTGTCGTACGGGCATCCCGGCAGGCCTTCGACGTCGCCGGGCAACAGCAGCGGTGAGAGGCCGAAGCGACGAGAGTCGGTCGAC
>CALBEG010000180.1 GCA_937927455.1 uncultured Elioraea sp.
CGTGGCGCACGACGAGCCGGCGAAAGCGCGCACTGCCTGGGGCGCTCTGAAGGCGGTGGCCGAGGGGGTGTTCTTCACCCGCGAGCTGGTGACGGAGCCGCC
The DNA here is from genome assembly GCA_937927455.1 of uncultured Elioraea sp. Lineage (GTDB taxonomy): Bacteria > Pseudomonadota > Alphaproteobacteria > Acetobacterales > Acetobacteraceae > Elioraea. The sequence goes on from CALBEG010000180.1 coordinate 103, forward strand.
GAACGTGCTCACCCCGGCCGTCTTTGCTGAACGCTGCCAGGGCCTCGCCCGGCTCGGGCTCGAGGTCGAGGTGCTGGGGCCAAAAGAGATGAAGAAGCTTGGCTTCGGCGCTTTCCTTGGTGTCGCTCAAGGCAGCGCGAACGAACCGCGCCTTGTCGTGCTGCACTGGCGCGGTGCGACGGGCGGCGAGGCGAAGGCGGCAAAAGCGCGGGGCAAGGGCAAGGGGGAGGCCACCAAGCCGCTCGCCTTCATCGGCAAGGGCATCACCTTCGACACTGGCGGGGTGTCGCTCAAGCCGGCCCAAGGCATGGAGGAGATGAAGTGGGACATGGCCGGAGCGGGCACCGTGGCCGGCCTGATGGCCGCACTGGCCGGGCGCAAGGCAAAAGTGGACGCGGTGGGCCTGCTCGGGCTTGCCGAGAACATGCCTTCCGGCACCGCCCAGCGGCCAGGCGATGTCGTCACCACCGCCTCGGGCCAGACGGTCGAGGTGCTGAACACGGACGCCGAGGGGCGGCTCGTTCTCGCCGATGTGCTCTGGTATTGCCAGGATCGGTTTGACCCGACCTGCATGATCGACCTCGCCACGCTGACGGGAGCGATCGTGATCAGCCTGGGGCACGAGCACGCTGGTCTGTTTTCCAACGACGAGGAGCTTGCTCAGAAGCTGATCGCGGCCGGCCAGGCGACCGGAGAGCTCCTCTGGCGCATGCCGCTCGCTGAGGCCTACGACAAGATGCTGAAGTCCGATATCGCCGACATGAAGAACATCGGCGGCCGGCCGGGCGGGGCGATCACGGCCGCGCAGTTCCTGCAGCGTTTCGTCAACGGCAAGGCCTGGGCGCATCTCGACATCGCCGGCACAGCCTGGGCGACGACGGATAAGCCCTGCGTGCCGAAGGGGGCCACGGCCTTTGGCGTGCGCCTGCTCGATCGTCTCGTAGCCGCACACTTCGAGCGGAGCTGACGGCGGATCGGGCGAGGGGTCGGCAGGGCCGATGCTCTCGGTCCGTTTCCGCAAGCGCGATCGGCACCCGAAGGCCGCACTCGCCCGGCTGCTCACAATCGACCAAGCAGCGGGCGATCCGCTGGCGCGCGCGATCGGCTTCGCCGGCAGGGCGGACGAAGCGGCCGTGGGGCGGGACGCAACCGGGCGTCTGGTCGTGCTCGCGGGGCTTGGCGCGCGGGCGGACGCCTTCTCCGTGCGCGCAGCCGCAGGGCGGGCGGCCGGCGCGGCGATCACCGAGAAACAGCTTGTCGTCGAAGCGCTCGCGCTTGCGCCGGAACTCGCGGCGGAAGCGGCAGCCGGAGCCGCGCTGCGCGCCTGGCGGTTCGACCGGCTGAAGACCTGCACCGATGCAGCCGAACCGCTGCCGCGGCTCAAGCACCTCGAGGTGCTGACCGAGGCCAAGCGCGATGCCGGTGCAGTGTGGGAAACGCTTTCGGCCGGCGTGGCGGGAACCTTGTTTGCCCGCGATCTCGTCTCCGAGCCCGCGAACCGTCTGACTCCCACCGTGTTCGCCGCTCGCTTGCGCAGCCTCGCTGAGGAGGGGGTCGAGGTTGAGATCCACGACCGCGACTGGCTCGCCCGCCGCGGTTTCGGGGCGCTGCTTGGCGTCGCGCGAGGTTCCGCCAACCGGCCCTGCCTCGCCGTGCTGCGCTGGAAGGGCGGCCACGATCGCGCGCCGATCGCTTTCGTCGGCAAGGGGGTGACCTTCGACACCGGCGGCGTGGACCTCAAACCGGCCGACAGGATGTGGGAGATGCGTGCCGACATGGCCGGTGCGGCGGCCTGTGCGGGCGCCATTTTGGCCCTCGCGCGGCGTCGGTCGCCCTGTCCCGCGGTCGCCGTGCTCGGTCTCGTCGAGAACATGATCGGAGCGGATTCGCAACGACCATCGGATGTGGTGCGCGCGGTTGATGGCACCACGATCGAGGTGATCGATACGGACGCGGAAGGTCGTCTGGTGCTCGCCGACTGCCTCACCTGGACGCGCATCGCCTACGCGCCGGCCGCGATGATCGATCTCGCCACGCTCACGGGCGCGATCGTGGTGGCGCTCGGCAACCAGCGAGCCGGCATGTTCGCCTCCGACGCCGCTCTGGCCACCTATGTCGCTGCGGCGGGAGAGCAGGTGGATGAACCGGTCTGGCCGATGCCGCTCGATGACGCGTACGCCGAGGCGCTGAAGAGCGAGATTGCGGATGTGAAGAGCTGCGTGGCCGAGCGGTTCCAGCCGGATGCCTGCCACGCCGCGATCTTCCTCAAGCGCTTCGTCGCCGATACGCCCTGGGTGCATCTCGACATCGCCGGAGTGGATCTCCGCGCCGAGGATGGCGATCTCGGCCCTGCAGGTGCGTCGGGGTTCGGTGCGCGGCTGCTTGATCGGCTGGTCGCGCTCCGCTTCGAGGACGCGGACGCGTGAGGGCCGAACGATGGCCGAGATCGGCTTCTATCACCTCACCCGCACCGCGCTCGAAGTTGCGTTGCCGAAACTGCTCGGCCGCGTGCTTGCCTCCGGCGGGCGGGCAGTGGTGAAGGCCACGACGGCCGAGCGGATCGCGGCCCTCGACACCGCGCTGTGGCTGTCTCCTGACCCGGACTGGCTGCCGCACGGCTCCGCCGCGACGGGCGAGGCCGATCTGCAGCCGATCTGGCTCACCACGGCAGATGAGGCACCGAACGGCGCGCGCCACCTCTTTTTGGTCGAAGGGGCGGAAAGCGCGATGCTCGATCGGTTCGATCGCGTGTTTGACCTGTTCGATGGCAACGACGAGGCGGCGGTCGCTGCGGCGCGGGAGCGCTGGCGTCGCGCCAGGGCGGCGGGCCATGCGCTGACCTACTGGCGGCAGACCGCGACCGGGTGGGAGAAAGCGGGCTAGAGCGGCGTGACGGCGACGCGATGATCGACCTCGTCGGCGTCGCGCAAAGTCTGGCGCATCGCCGCCTCGTCGGCGAAGGTGATGGCGGGGAGGCGGCGGGCTCGGCAGGCGACCTCGAAGTACCGCTCTCGGAACGGCCACGGATCGATCTCAAGCCGGTTCGGATCGGTCTGAAAACGGAGAGCGAGGCGCGCATCGGCATATTGCAGGCGGGCCGGCGGGGCCCGCTTCTCGCCTTCGCCGAAGGCGCCGCAGGCGACGAGGGCGAGAAGGTCGAACAGGAAGAGAAGCCGCGCGCGTTCGGCCAGGGTTGCATCATCGTGCGGAACTCTCGGCCGCAGCCGCGCCTCGACGGCATCCTGTTCGGCACGAAAGCGCGCAATGGCGGCCCGGTCTTCAGCACTCCTCGCCTCGTCCGGCGTCAGCGCATAGACCGAACGGCCGTGCCGCGAGATCAGCAGCGCCACTTCTGCTCCGAAGCAGGCCTCGGCCGTCGCCACGCCGTCCGACCAGAGCGACGTGTGCAGAGGCCGCGGCAAGGTGATGAAGTCGTACGGCCTGCCGGTGGCGGGGTCGCGCACCGGTTCTCGTTCGCGCGCATGCCAGCCGATATCGTGCTGTTCGATGGCGAGGATCAGCATCTCGTCGAGACGCTCGACCCCCGCCACTCTTCCTCCCCAGGCGTGCGCGAACTGGGCGGAGACCCAGGCATGGGCGGGCTGGGGGATGGCGATTCCGCCGCCGTCGTCAGTGGGGTTGAGGATCACAGCCTTATTCCATTCGAATGCCAGTGAGTTCGGCGAGCTCCGTCCAACGCGCAACCTCTTCGCGTTGGAAGCGAGCGAACTCGGCCGGGCCGAGGGGGGCAGAGACGAACCCCATACCGGCGAGCCGCTCCTTCATCGCGGGTTCGCCGACGATGGCCACGGCTGCCTCGCCGAGTTTGGTCACGATCGTCTCCGGCGTGCCGGCCGGTGCCCACAGCCCGAACCAGGCATCCACGGCAAGCCCTTGCGCGCCGACCTCGTCGAAGGTGGGCACGTCGGGCAGGTCTGGGTGGCGCGCGGCAGACCCGATGGCGAGCGCGCGCACGCGGCCCTCGCGCAACAGCGGCATCATCGTCGGCAGGGTGGAGACGTAGTAGTCGACGACGCCGCTGACCGTGTCCTGGGTCGCTGGGGCGGCGCCGCGATAGGGCACGTGGGTCGCCTCGAGACCGAAACGGCGCGCGATCCCCTCGCCGATGACGTGGCTTGCGCTACCCACGGAGGAGGAGGCGTAGGTCACCCGCCCCTTTGCCTTCAGTTCCGCGATCGTTCGCGCGCCGGAAGCGGGAACGATGATCGCATGCGGCACGGAAGCGAGTCGCGCGACGGGGGCGAAACTGTCGAGCACGTGGTAGGGCAACACGCGCATCATCGCCTGATTCGAGGCGTGGGTCTGGTTGTTGCCGAGGGTGAGCGTGTAGCCGTCTGCCGGCGCTTGCGCTGCGGCCACGGTGCCGACGATGCCGCCGCCTCCAGCGCGGTTCTCCACCACCACCGCCGCACCGTTGAAGCGCGCGGAGAGGCGTTCGGCGAAGGCGCGCGCGAGGAGGTCGGTCGATCCGCCTGGCGGGTAGGCGACGATGAGGCGGATCGGGCGCGTGGGATAGGCGGGGGACTGGGCGCGCGCAGCGACGGGGGCAAGGGCTGCAGCGGCAAGCAAGGTGCGGCGTGGTGTCATGCGCTCGATCCTCCCAGATCTCGGTTTCTCGGCTGCCGCCCGCGCGCGGTCAAGCGTGCCGTTGCCGGTGCGCTGCACCATCGTCCTGCACGCTAACAGGGCAGGAGCGATGCGGCACGCGTCCGAAACCGCCGTATTGTCGGAAGCGCTTCGCGCGTGCGAGAAAAAGGGCGGAAGCACATAATCCAGGGTTGTGCTCGCAACCGGCGCAGTCTGCAGATGTCATTCCGGCCGTCCCTGACCGACACCGCCCTTGCAGCGAAGGATCTCGCGTGGTGGCGCACACGGGTGCTCGATCTCGGGCGTCGCAATGGCCTCATTCACCTGCGGCTCAGTTCACGCAGCAGCGTTCTTCGCTTCGCCGCTCCATCCCTGCGCGAGGCCCTGCAGGAATTGTTGGCGGGACGGGCCATCCCGCTCGCGGAGGTTCCAGACCCGCCAGAGGAGACGGTTCCGCCCGAAGAGCAGACGTCGGAGTTCTTAAGCAGGCTCGAGGAGCGGAGAGCTCTCTCCGCTGACTGGCAGAGCGCACTCGCGCGCGGCGAAGAGGATCCCGCCGCTGAAGCGGACCTGGACCGGATCGAAGGCGAGTTGCGTGCCGCCGTGCGTCGCGACCTTGGGCTGCCGCAGCGTGTCGTCGCACGACGTGCCGACCCTCTTGTCGTCGCTAGGCAACATGGTTTGCCGACATCGTACACGCTCCCGCTCGAACCGCCGCAGCCGACGGGGAGCCGGCCGGAAAACGGTCCGGGGCGGGCAAAACCGCTGGCCCTGCAC
>CALBEG010000181.1 GCA_937927455.1 uncultured Elioraea sp.
CTACCTGAACCCCGTGTCCGCTGCTGTCGGTCAAGTCGGGCTGTTCGCGGTGAACCTCGCGCTTGGCGGCTCGTACGACGACTTCAGCCCAGGACTCCGCTTCTTCTCGCAACTGAAGGCGAACAACCCGATCATCCCGACCCAGACTGCTTACGCGCGCGTGGTGTCCGGCGAGATCCCGATCCTGTTCGACTACGACTTCAACGCCATGCGCGCGCAGTTCACCGACCGCGCCCCTTGTCGCTTCGTGCTGCCGAAGGAAGGCACGATCAGCTTCCCCTACATCATGGGGCTGGTCGCGAACGGGCCGAACCCGGAGAACGGCAAGCGCGTGCTCGACTTCACCTTGTCCGATGAGGGGCAGAAGATCTGGGCGAACGCGTTCCTGCGCCCGGCGCGGCCGAACGTCGCCCTGCCTGCCGAGGTGGCGGCGCGCTTCCTGCCCGCCTCTGAGTATGCGCGGGCGAAGCCGGTCGACATCGCGCGCATGGTCGCGACCCAGGACGCTGCCGTCGCGCGCTATCGGGCGGAAGTGGGCGCTTGAACCCTTCCCTGCCGCTGCCCTCCCGGCAGTGTTGCGCTCGGGTTTATGCATGATCGCGCTCTTTGCCGACCTGCCGCCGCTTCCGCGCCCTCGCCCGCTTCACCTCTGTCTGCGCAGGCTCTCAGTCGGGCCCCGCCGCCGCTGAGCACCTCGGATGGGTCGCGACCGGCTCGCCCTCGCCGTGCTGGTTGCGCCGGCGATCGCCTTCCTTGCCGCCTTCTTCCTCTTCCCCCTCGTGCTGATGCTGCGCACGGGCGCGACGGGGCCGGAGGGCTGGGCGACCTACGCGATCATTCTCACCAACGACCGCTACCTCGCCAGCCTGTGGAAGACGGTGGCGCTCGCGGCGTCGGTCACGGCGGCGACTCTGGTCGTTTCCGGCATCGCCGGAGTGTTCCTCGCCCGCACGCGATTTCGCGGCCGCAGGCTTCTCACCGCCTTCCTCACCTTGCCGCTCGCCTTCCCTGGCGTCGTGATCGGGTTCATGGTCATCCTGCTCGCCGGGCGCCAGGGCGTAATCGGCGAGCTCTCCGCCGCTCTGACCGGCGAGCGACTCGTCTTCGCCTATTCGCTGGCCGGGCTTTTCGTGGGCTATCTCTACTTCTCCATCCCGCGCACGGTGTTGACCGTGATGGCAGCGGCCGAGACGCTTGACCCCGCGCTCGAGGAGGCGGCCCGCTCGCTTGGTGCCTCGCCCTGGGCTGTCGTGCGCGACGTGATCATTCCTGGGCTGAAGGGTGCCTTCCTCGCCGCCGGCGCGATCTGTTTCGCCACCGCCATGGGCGCCTTCGGCACCGCTTTCACTCTCGCCACGCGGATCGACGTGCTGCCGATGGTGATCTACGCCGAGTTCACGGTGGGAGCGAACATCGCGGTCGCAGCCGCGCTCTCGTTCCTGCTCGGCGCCATCACCTGGGCGGTGCTGGCGGCTGCGCGCACGGCTGCGGGTGGCACGGTGGCGGCGGCGGGATGACGCGGCATCGCGGAGCGGGTTTCGCGGCGGGCCTCGCGTTCACCGCGCTCGTCGCCGCCTTCCTGATCATCCCCGTCATCCTGTCCATGCTCGCTGGACTGACGGCCAACTACCAGCGCGGCATCATCGCAAGCGGCGTGACCCTCCTCTGGGTCGACCGCGTCTTGGAGCTGTACGCCCACACCATCGGGCTGTCGGTGGGCATCGCGCTTGCCGCGCTCGTCTGCACCCTCGTGCTCGGTGTGCCGGTGGCCTATGCGCTCGCGCGCCATCCTGGCCGGTTTGCGCGTCTGGCCGAGGAAGCCTTGGTGATGCCGGTCGCCATCCCCGGCATCGCGACAGGACTGGCGCTGATCCTCGCCTGGGGTGCGGTGGGGGAGTTCCGCACGCACTGGAGCTTCATCCTGGTCGGGCACGTGCTGTTCACGCTTCCCTTCATGGTGCGATCTACTCTGGCCGTGATGCTCGCGGTGAACCTTCCCACCCTGGAGGAGGCGGCCCGTTCCCTCGGTGCCGGCTTCCTCGCCCGCTTCCGCACCGTCGTGTTGCCGAACGCCGCCCCCGGCATCCTCGCGGGGAGCCTGATGGTGGTGACGCTCTCCTTGGGCGAGTTCAACATGACTTTGATGCTGCACACGCCGTTCACCATGACTCTGCCGGTGGGCCTTGCGGACTCCTACGCCTCCATGCGGCTCGAAATCGGCTCGGCCTACACGCTCGTCTTCCTCGTCCTGCTCATTCCGCTCCTGGTCGCCCTGCAGTGGGCCTCCGATCGCGCTTTCGGGCTTGCGGTGAGGCGATGAGTGTGGAGGTCGCGCTTTGCGCGTGCGCCTTCACCCATGCCGATGGCACGCGCGCCCTGCTGCCCACCGACCTCGCCATCCGCCCGGGCGAGACGCTCGCCGTGCTCGGGCCTTCTGGCTGCGGCAAGACCACGCTGTTGCGCCTCATCGCAGGCCTTGCCTTCCCCGATCCGCCGGGGCGCGTGCTGTTCGAGTCGCGCGACGTGACGCGCTTGCCGATCGAGCGGCGCAATGTCGGCATGGTGTTCCAGTCCTATGCTCTGTTCCCGAATCTGGATGTCGCGGGCAACGTGGGCTACGGGCTTTGGCTGCGCAACGTTCCCAAAGCGGAACGGGATGCGCGGGTCGCGCGCTGGCTTGCGATGATGCGTATCCCTGAGCTCGCGCATCGGAGGGTCGATCAGCTTTCGGGGGGGCAGCGGCAGCGCGTGGCGCTCGCACGCGCCCTTGCGGTCGAGCCCGCGGTGCTGCTGCTCGACGAACCCCTCACCGCCCTCGATGCCAAGCTGCGCGAAGAGCTGCGGGTGGAACTGGCAGGCCTTTTGCGCGACCTCGGCATCACCTCGGTCTTCGTCACCCACGACCAGGCGGAGGCGATGGCTCTTGGCGACCGGGTGGCGGTGATGCGCGCCGGCAAGGTGGAACAGCTGGGCGCGCCAGAGGATATCTACCGCCGCCCTGCCACCCGCTTCGTCGCCGAGTTCGTCGGCATGCTCAACGTGCTCGCAGGCGAGGTGCGCGACGGCACGCTGCATCTTCCCGGTGGCAGCCTGCCTGCAAACGGGCTCGCGCCTGGCCCTGCGCTTGCTGGCGCCCGGCCGGAGGAGCTTCGCCTCGACCCGGAGGGCACGCTCACGGGCCGTGTGCAGGCGGCGTTCTTCCTTGGCGATCGCGTCCGCGTCGTGGTCACGGGCGCGGCGGCGAATCCTATCACTGTGGAAACGACCGGGGCCGCTCCCCGCCCTGGCGAGGTCGTCAGGCTTTCGGCCGCTCCACCCGCCCCCTGGCCTCTGCCCGATGCATGAGCCCTCTTTCCCCGCTGCGCTGCTTCGCTCACTCTGTGGATCCAGACGCATGGGCCGGCAGTTCACGGCCCGCCACGCTCTCGAGGGAGGTCACGCCATGGCGATCAACCGCCGCACCCTGCTTGTCTCGTCCGGCCTGCTCGGATCAGGGCTCGCCGCTCCCGCCGTGCTGGCCCAGCCGCGCAACCCTGCCTGGCCGCGCGCACTCACCATGGGCACGGCCTCGCCGGGCGGCACTTACGCCATCTACGGCCCTGCCTGGGGCCAGCTCGCCCAGGCGGCAACAGGGGTGAACATCAGCTACCGCACCACCCAGGGCCCGAACCAGAACATCGTGCTCCTGCAGACGCGACAGATCGAGCTCGGCATGGTGACGATGGGGGTCGCGCTGCAGGCCTGGGAGGGCAGCGCGGAGTGGACCCAAGGCAACCGCTTCCGCGACATTCGCGCCCTCTTCCCCATGTACGACACGCCGTTCCACGCCGTTGCCCTCGCGCGTTCGGGGATTGCCGACCACAGCCAGCTTGCTGGGCGCTCGGTCGGGGTTGGGCCGCGCGGCGGCACGCCAGGAACTTACTATCCGTTGATCCTGCGCGCTCTCGGCGTCACGCCATCGGCCATCCGCTACGCCTCTGCCTCGGATCTGATGGGCCAGCTGGCGGATGGGCTGCTCGATTGCTTCTGCTTCGCCGCCGGTGCGCCCATCCCGTCCTTCAGCGAGATCGAGACGAGCCAGCAGGTGCGCATCTTCGGCTTCACGGACGCCCAGGCCCAAGCGATCACCAAGGCGTTGCCGGAGCTCTCCATGGGCACGATCCCGGCTGGAACGTACCGTTCTGTGCCCGGGCCGATGACCATCGTCGGCATGTTCAACTTCGCGGTCTGCCATCGCTCTCTGCCCGAGGATCTGGTCTACGAAATCGTGAAGGCGGTGATGACGCAGAACGCTGCGATGGTGCAGGCGGTGGCGGCGGCGCGCGAGACGCTGCCGGAGAATGTCGGCAAAAACAGCTTCCTGCCCTTCCACCCGGGGGCTGCACGCTGGTTCCGCGAGAACGGGCACCGCATCCCGGACAACTTGGTCGCCGCCTGAGCCGGTGAGGGCTGGTCCCTAAGGGGCCGGCCCGTGTTGCCCCGTCATGTCCGGTGTTGCGTCCCGCTTGGCCAGGGCTTCGCATCGAGAGGCCCTGGTCGGCTGGGCGGCGTTGGTCGCGGCGGTAGCGATTTGGGCCGGCTGGGCCGTCGCCACACGATTTCTCTTCCTGGAAGCAAGCCTCGGCACGGCCGACATCGTTGCACTCCGCTTTCTGGTCGCGGCCGCGCTGATGGCGCCCCATGCCGTGCGTCGCGGCCTCGCCCTGTGGCGGGTCAAGCCCCTGGTGCTGGCGGGTGTGGTGTTCGGTTCGGGCTTTGCCTTCTCGCTGTGCAACACCGGAGGCTTGGCTTTTGCCCCCGCCGCGCACGGCGGGGCGATGACGAGCCCCCTTGGCGCTGTGTTCACGGGTTTCCTCGCCTGGAGCTTGATCGGCGAGCCTTTGCCACGGCGTCGTCTGGTCGGGCTCGCGCTGATCGCGGCAGGCGCGGCGGCGATCGTGGCGGCAAGCTTT
>CALBEG010000182.1 GCA_937927455.1 uncultured Elioraea sp.
CCCGCCTCGGTGCAGGACATTCTTGAGCTCGGCCTCGCCGGGATCGCGATGAGCCGCTTCTCGGGCCTTTGGGTCGGGCTGAAGACGGTGGCGGAGACGGTGGAGGCAGCAGCGACGGTGATCGTCCCGTCCGCGCGATCCTTCATCCGCCCCGACATCGAAGCCCCCCCGTGGGGCTTCAACCTGGACCCCCGCCTGCGTTGGCCGGACCAGCGGGCGGAACTCGAACGGCGCGTGATCGCCGAACGCCTGCCGGCTGCGGCAGCCTTCGCGCGCGCCAACGCACTCGATCGCGTCGTGTTCGGCGCGGCCGAGGCACCGATCGGCCTCGTCACCTGCGGCAAGGCGCATCCCGATGTGCTGCGCGCTCTCGACCTTTTGGGCCTGGGCGGTGGTGAGGCGAACCGGCGGGGGATCGCGCTCTACAAGGTGGCGCTGACTTGGCCCGTCGAGCCCGAGGGGCTGACACGGTTCGCCTCCGGCAAGAAGCTTCTGATCGTGGTGGAGGAGAAGCGGAGCCTGGTGAAGCGCCAGGCCCGCGACATCCTCTACAACCTGCCGGCCGATCGTCGCCCCGCCATCATCGGCAAGCGCACGCTGGCCGGCGAACCGCTCTTGCCGGAGCATGGCGAACTCGACCCAGTTGCGATCGCGCGCGCTCTGGCCCGCGTGCTGCCCGAGTTCGGCATCGCGGTCTCCTTCGCCGAACCCGACCTTCCCCCGCCCGCCGCGGCGCTTCTCCGCGCGCCCTATTTCTGCGCCGGCTGCCCGCACAACAGCTCGACCGTAGTGCCCGAAGGCGCTCTCGCCCTGGGCGGCATCGGCTGCCACACTCTCGCGCTGGGCGCGGTTGGGCGGGCGAAGACCGTTACCCACATGGGGGCGGAGGGTGTCACCTGGGCAGGCCTCGCGCCGTTCGTCGAGGTGCCGCACGCCTTTGTCAACATGGGCGACGGCACCTACCAGCACTCGGGCATCCTCGCCATCCGCCAGGCGGTCGCTGCCGGCGCCAACGTCACCTACAAGATCCTCTACAACAGCGCGGTGGCGATGACGGGTGGGCAACCGGTGGACGGCGGCCCCTCCGTGGCGCAGATCGTGCGCCAGCTCGCCGCAGAAGGGGTGGCGCGCATCGCCGTCGTCGCCGACGACGCCGCCCGCCTGCCGCCGGCTGCCGAGTTGCCGCCCGGCGTGGAACGCACCACACGCGGACACCTCCTCGCTGTGCAGGAACGTTTCCGCACCGTTCCGGGTGTGAGCGCGATCGTCTACGACCAGATCTGTGCGACGGAAAAGCGCCGCAAGCGCAAGCGCGGAGCGATGCCCGCGCCCGAGACGAGCGTGGTGATCAACGAGCGCGTGTGCGAGAACTGCGGCGATTGCACCGTGCAATCCAACTGTGTGGCGATCGAGCCGGTGGAGACCGAATTCGGCCGCAAGCGTCGCGTCTCCCCCTCCTCCTGCAACACCGATCTCTCCTGCCTCAAAGGCTACTGCCCGTCCTTCGTCACGGTGGGCGCGGCACGCAGGCCAAAAGTGCTATCGGCGGAACTCGCGGCGCTGGAGGAGCGTTTCTCGAACGCCTTGCCAACACCCCTTCTCCCGCCTCTGACCGATCGCCCCTGGCGCGCGCTGTTCGCCGGGGTTGGCGGCGGCGGGATCGTGACGGCGGGGGCGATCACCGCCATGGCCGCGCACCTCGAAGGCAAGGCGGTCCGCACGCTCGACTTCACCGGGCTGGCGCAGAAGAACGGCGCGGTGGTTGGGCATGTGCAGATCGCCAGCGAGGACTCCTTGCTCGATGTCGCGCGCGTGCCGGTGCGCGGGGCGGATCTTCTGATCGCCGCCGACATGGCGGTCGCCGCCGCGCGTGACGTGCTGGCGCGTCTGAAGGCGGATGGTTCGGTGGTTGGGCAGTCTCGGCTTGCCTCCGTCGCCGCTTTCGTGCGCGACGCCGACGTCGTGCTCGACTCCGAAGGCCACGCCCGCGCCCTCGAGGCTGCTTCGCCGGCGGGCCGGCATCTCTGGCTCGATGCTGCCCGGCTCGCCGAGGCTCTGTTCGGCGAGGTGCAGACGATGAACACGCTCCTCCTCGGCGCCGCCTGGCAAAAGGGGCTGATCCCGGTACGCGCCGCCTCGCTCTTGCGCGCGATCGAGCTCAACGGCGTGGCGGTGGCGACCAACAGGCGCGCCTTCCTGTGGGGCCGGGCGGTCGCGCACGACCCCACGCTTGCCGCCCGCCTGCTCGCCGATCGCCGCGCGCCCGAACGCCTCGAGGATCTCATCGCGCACCGGGCGGAGGAGCTCGTGCGGTATCAGAACGAACGCCTTGCGCAACGGTTCCGCGCGCTCGTGGCGCGTGCGCGCGCGATCGAGGAAGCAAAGCTCGGCCAGGCCAGCGCCGTGACTCGCGCCGTGGCGGAGGGCTACCATCGCGTCCTCGCCTTCAAAGACGAGTACGAGGTGGCGCGCCACCTCTCCGATCCCGCCTTCCTGGCAGGGCTGAGGGAGGGGTTCGGCGACGCCCCGCTCACCTTCCATCTCTCCCCGCCCCTGCCGTTCCTCGGGCGCGACCCAGTGAGCGGGCGGCGGCGCAAGATCGCTCTCCCCGCCCGCTTGGCCCTGCCTGCCTTCCGCCTGCTCGCCCGCCTGAAGGCGGTTCGCGGCAGTTGGCTTGATCCGTTCCGTTGGCAGGAGGATCGCCGCCACGAGCGGGAGGCGATTGCGCTGTTCGAGGAGGATGTCGCCTTCGCCCTCGCCCATCTCAGCCCCGAAACGGCGGAAGCCTGCGTGCGGCTTCTCGCCTGGCCGTTCGCCGCGCGCGGGTTCGGCCCCGTCAAGCGCGCGACCCAGGCGAAGGCGATGGCGGACCGCGAGGCCGCCCGCGCCGCCCTGATCGCGGCAACGAGGGCCGTTGTGGCGCCCGTCCCCGCTTCGGCGTAAACCTCTGCCCGGGGAGGATACGCCCATGCTCGATGTCACCGACCCGGAGGCCCTGGAGACGCGACGCCTCGTCGTCGACACCGCGCGCGCCTTCGCCCAGGAGAAGCTCGCCCCGCGTGCGGCGGAGCGCGAACGCGAAGGCCGGATAGAGCCCGACATCATCCGCGAACTGGGCGAACTGGGCTTCCTCGGCGCGACCATCTCGCCCGAGTGGGGCGGGGCAGGGCTCGATTCGCTCACCTACGCGATGGCGCTGGAGGAGATCGCGGCCGGCGACGCCTCCGTCTCCACCCTCGTCTCGGTGCACAACTCGCCCACTTGCACCATCCTCGAACGCTACGGCACCGAGGCGCAGAAGGAACGCTTCCTCCGCCCGATGGCCACCGGCCAGTGGGTGAGCTGCTTCGCGCTCACCGAGCCCCAGGCCGGGTCGGATGCGTCGAACCTGCGCACACGGGCGGTGCGCGACGGCGACGGGTGGATCATCGACGGCTCCAAGCAGTTCATCAGCAACGGCTCGATCGCCAAGGTCTGCCTCCTCTTCGCGGTCACCGACCCCGCCGCCGGCAAGAAGGGCATCAGCTGCTTTGCTGTGCCGACCGACACGCCGGGCTATCGCGTCGCGCGGATCGAGCACAAGCTCGGCCAGCACGCCTCGGACACCTGCGCGCTCGTCTTCGAAACCATGCGTGTGCCGGCGGAGAGTTTGATCGGGGCCGAGGGCGAAGGCTACCGGATCGCGCTCTCTACCCTCGAGCCGGGACGCATCGGCATCGGCGCCCAAGCCGTGGGCATCGCGCGCGCCGCGCTCGACTACGCCATCGCTTACGCCAAGGAGCGAATCGCCTTTGGCCGCCCGATCATCGACAACCAGGCGGTCGCCTTCCGCCTCGTCGAAGCGAAGACGAAGCTCGAGGCGGCACGGCAGCTCGTCCACCTTGCGGCACGGAAGAAGGACGCTGGCGAGAACGCTCTGGAAGCGGCCTGCATGGCAAAGCTCTTCGCCTCAGAGGTGGCAGAGGAGATTTGCTCCGCCGCGATCCAGACCCTCGGCGGCTACGGCTATCTCGCCGACTATCCGGTGGAGAGGGCCTATCGCGACGTGCGCATTTGCCAGATCTACGAGGGCACCTCCGACATCCAGAAGCTCATCCTGGCGCGGAGCCTTTGAGGGCAAGCGCGCGCGCATAGACAGCGCGCCGCGCCGCCCCCGTCGCGGCGGCGACACGGTCCGCAGCGTCGCGCACGGAAAGCCCTTCGCCGAGCGCGGCACGAAGCCCTGTCTCGATCTCCTCCTCGTTCGGCTCCGCCCTGCCCTCGGCGGGACCGACGACGACGACGATCTCGCCCAGCACCTCTGACCCAGCATACCGTGCGGCAAGCGCGCCGAGCTGGCCGCGCACCACCTCCTCGAAGCGCTTGGTCAGTTCGCGCGCGACCGCCGCCGGGCGGCCCTCACCCAAAGCATCTGCGAGGTCGCGCAGGGTTTCGGCCAGGCGGTGCGGCGCCTCGTAGAGCACGAGGGTGGCGGAGAGCCCTGCGCGTTCGAGGGCGGCGAGTTCGGTGAAGCGTGCCTGCCGTGCAACGGCCTTCGGCGGGGGGAAACCGAGGAACAGGAACGGCGCTGGCGGAAGGCCAGAAAGGACCAGGGCAGTGGTGGCGGCACAGGGGCCAGGCACGGCGGTGACGCGATGCCCAGCCGCGATCGCCGCCCGAACGAGCCTGTACCCTGGATCGGCGATCAGCGGCATGCCGGCGTCCGAGACGAGGGCGAGGCGTTCTCCGGCGGCGAGCCGTGCAAGCATGCGCCCGGTCATCGTTTTTTCATTATGATCCCGTAGGGAAACGAGGCGTGGTGCGAGGCCGAAGCGCTGCGCCAGTTTCCGGGTGACGCGCGTATCTTCAGCGAGTACCGAGTCGGCTGCGGCGAGCACGGCGGCAGCCCGCGGCGAAAGATCGCCGAGGTTGCCGATCGGCGTGGCGACCAGGGTCAGGGTTCCTGGCGGGCCGGCCGCGTCGTCGGGAACGGAGGGAGGGGTTTCGGTTCGTGTTTCGTCGCTGTCGTGCATCGGTCTTTGCCATCCTCGCATGCGTTCTGGTCGGGGCAACCGCATGCGCGCCGCAACCTCCGCCCGCGCGCCCCGTCGCCACCGCTCCTCCCGTGCGGGTCGATCCCTCCGCCCTGCCACCGCCCGCCCGGCCCGCCCTGGGGCCCAATGGCAAGCTGCGCGCCGCCCTGCTGCTGCCGCTTTCGGGTCCGCAGGCGCAGGTGGGCGAGGCGATGCTGAACGCCGCCACGCTCGCTCTGTTCCAGCACGGCGGAGGCAAGCTTGAACTGCTGCCGAAGGACACGGGCGGCGACCCCGCACGCGCCGCCGCCGCCGCCCGCGAGGCGCTGGCCGAAGGCGCGGGCGCCATTCTAGGTCCCCTGTTCGCCGCCGAGACGGCAGCCGTCGCCTCGGCCGCCTCCGCGTCGGGAGTGCCCGTGCTCGCCTTCACCACCGACGCGACTCAAGCGCGTCCCGGCGTTTGGGTTCTGGGCCAGCTGCCTGAACCTCCGGTGCGGCGCGTGGTCGCCGCCGCCAGGGCGGCCGGGGCGGAGCGGTTCGCCCTGCTGGCCCCCGACACGCCGTTCGGCCGCCTGGTTGCCGAGGCCTATGCGCGGGCAGTGGCGGACTCGGGCGGGGTGCTGGTGCGGCAGGAACTTTATGCAGGCGACAACCCGGCCCCTGCGGTGCGCCGCCTCGCGGACTACGACAGCCGCCGCGGGCCGATCGATGCCCAGGTGCGGGCGGCCCGCGCCGAGGGCACGGCCGAGGGGCGGCGGAGGGCAGCGCAAATCCAGCGCGCGGCCCGCATTCCCCCGCCGCCCTTCGATGCGCTCTTGCTCGCCGATTCGGGTGAGCGGCTGCGCGCCGCGGCCGCCTTGCTCCCCTTCTACGACATTGACAGCCCGCCCGTGCGCATTCTCGGCACGCCGCTATTTGCCGGCATGGCGGATGCCGGCAGCGAACCCGCTTTGGTGGGCGCTTGGTTCGCCGCCCCCGACGAGACGCGGCGCGAAGCCTTCGTCGCGCGCTACCGCGACGCCTACGGCAACGACCCGCCGGTGGTGGCGGGCATTGCCTTCGATGCGGCGGCGATCATCGCCTCACTCGTCAACGCCTCCCCGCCCGACCTCTCGCCCGGCGCGCTGACCAACCCTGCGGGGTTTGCCGGCGTGCTTGGGCTGGTGCGGCTGATGCCAGACGGGACCAACCGCAGGGCGCTCGCCCTGATCGAGGTGACGCGCGACGGGTTTCGCGTGCTTGAACCGGCGCCTGAGCGATTCGAAGACGTGATGTTCTGAGCGGCCTGGGAAAAGAGGCTGGCCATGCCGCAGTCGTTGCCCGACCGTCCGGCGAGCCCCACCCTCCTCGTTGCCGGCACTGCAGCGGCGATCGCCGCCGTGCCTTGGGCGCTGCTCGCAGGGCTTGCCGCCTTCGAGATTGTCTCCGAGCGCGCCGCAGCCATCCTTGCCGCCGCCTTCGCGCTGGCCGGCACCCTGGCGGGCCTGGTTGTCTACCGCGACCTCGCGCGCCTCGTGCTCGCTCTCAAGTGGGCCGAAGCCGGCCTGCCGCTCGAGCATCTTCCCATCTTGCCGCCGCTGAGGCGGATCGCCGAGGCGGCAGGGCGGCTCGCCGACAGGCTCAGGGACCGCACGAGCGAGGTCGACCGGCTCGCCGGGGCTGCCGTGCGCATTGTGGAGGGCCTGCCCGACCCGCTGATCGTGCTCGATGCGGAGGCCAGGCCTGTGATGCTGAATGGGGCGGCGCGCGAGCTGTTCACCCCGCCAGCAGCGGAAGGGCCAGACCTTGGCGCCCTCTTACGCCACCCTGGCCTGCGCACAGCGGTGGAACGAGCCGGGCGCGGCGAGCGGCCCGAAGCGGTCTCCGTCACCCTGCCCGTGCCGGTGGAGCGCGAGCTCGTCGCCAAAGCCATCGGGCTTGATCCGCCCCTGCGCAACGGCGGGCGCGTGCTCGTCACCCTCTCAGACCGCACGCGCGAACGTCGCGTGGAACAGATGCGGGCCGACTTCATCGCCAACGCCAACCACGAATTACGCACCCCGCTTACCTCCCTGCTCGGCTTCATCGAGACCCTGCGCGGGCCGGCGGCGGAGGATCGCGAAGCGCAACAGCGCTTCCTCGCCATCATGGCGCAGGAAGCCACGCGGATGTCGCGGCTGATCGACGACATGCTTTCTCTGTCGCGCATCGAGATGATGGAACATACGGCGCCGAAGGGGGTGGCAGATCTGCCCGCGCTTGCCCGGCGCACCATCGAGGCGCTGGAACCCCGAATCGCCGCGCGGCGGATGCGGGCCGAACTCGCGGTCGACCCAGCCGTGCAACCGATCGTCGGCGACCCCGATCAGCTGGCCCAGGTGATGACGAACCTGATCGACAACGCGGTGAAGTACGGCCGGGACGGCGGCGCGATCCGGGTGCGCGTCTCCGCCACGCCGGCACAAGGGGGGCGGCCGGCCGGGGTCGCAGTCTCCGTCACGGACGACGGACCGGGCATCCCGCGCCAGCACATCCCGCGCCTCACCGAGCGGTTCTACCGCGTGGACGCGGCGCGGTCGCGCGCGATCGGCGGCACCGGGCTTGGGCTTGCCATCGTCAAGCATGTGCTGAACCGGCACCGCGGCCTCCTTGAAGTCGAAAGCGAGGAGGGCAGGGGCTCCACCTTCACCGCCTGGCTGCCGGCGGTGCCGGCCGAGGCGACCCGGCCCATCGCGCAGTCCGCAGCCGCCTGACGATGCAGGCCCCGCTCACTTCTGCACGGGGAGGAAGATGAACACCACCGCCGCAACGAGGCAGACAGAGGCGGCAACGTAGTTCCAGGTCAGCTTCTCGCCCAGCACCCAGACCGCGAAGCCCGCGAACACCGTCATGGTGATCACCTCCTGCATCACCTTCAGCTGCTGCGCGGTATAGGGCCCGAAGCCGATGCGGTTGGCGGGCACAGCCAGGCAGTACTCGAAGAACGCGATGCCCCAGGAGGCAATGATGGCGAGCCAAAGCGGCCAATCGGGCTTCTTCAGGTGCCAATACCAGGCGTAGATCATCAGCACGTTGGAACAGAGGAGGAGCACCGGGGGCAGAACCCAGGCCATCCAGGCGGCGGGAAGAGGGATCATCGCGGCTCGGCCTCGCAGTCGGGGGGAAAACGGGAGAGCAGGATCAGCATCAGCGCCATGCCGGGCAGCGCGGCAGCGGTGGTGAGCAGGAAAAACCGCGTCCAGCCCATCGCCTCGGCAAGGAAACCGCCCGTCGCCCCAAGCGTGCGCAGAGGCACGGCGGCCAGCGAGGAGAGAAGCGCATACTGTGTCGCGGTGAAGGCGACGCTGGTCAAGCCCGAGAGGTAGGCGACAAAGGCGGCATCGGCGAGCCCGTCCGTCACATTCTCCACCCCCACCTGGGCCCAGAGCAGGGGGACGGACCGTCCCGCCTCGGCCAGCGCAACGTACATCAGGTTGGAGAGCATCTGGCCAAGTCCCGTCGCAATCAGCGCCCTCCCGACCCCGATCCTCGCCACCAAGATCCCGCCAAGGGTTACTCCGACAAGCGTCGCCGCCATGCCAAACACGCCCGACACCGCCGCGACATCAAGCCGCGAGAAGCCGAGAGCGCGGTAAAAGGGCGCGGTCATGATCCCCGCCAGCGCCTCGCCGAGCTTGAACAGAGCGACGAAGCCAAGGATGAGAGGCCAGCCCGGGCGACGGAGGAAGTCCCGGAACGGATCGATCACGGCGAGCCGAAGCCGGGCAGCCCAGAAGGAGGGGGGAGGCGCGCCGGGCGGCAGAGGTTCGCGGGCAAGCACGAGGGTGGTGGCGAGGCCAACGGCCATCAGCCCCGCCATCGCGGCGAAGGTCGCCCTCCAGCCGGCGAGCTCAACGATCCCTAGGGCTCCGGCGTTCGCAACGAGCAGAGCAAGGCGGTAGCCCCAGACATAGGCGGCAAGCCCGAGCCCCTGGCGTTCGGGCGGCAGGCTTTCGATGCGGAAGGCGTCGATGGCGATGTCCTGCGTCGCTGAGAGGACGGCAACGGTGATGGCGACCAGCACGGTCGCCTGGGCATCGCGAGCGGGGTCGGTCAAGCCCAGGGCGAGGATCGCGGCTGCGAGTGCGACCTGGACGGGAGCGAGCCAGCCGCGACGGCGACCAAGCCGCGCCAGAGGCGGGCGAGCGTGATCGAGAAGCGGGGCCCAGAGGAACTTCAGCGTGTAGGCGAGGCCGATCAGGGCGGTGAGCCCGATCGCGCCGAGCGACACCTCGGCCTCGGCAAACCACTGCCGCAGCGTGAACCCGGTGAGCGGGAGCGGCAGCCCGGCCGAGAAGCCGAACAGCAGCAGCACCAGCAGGGGGCGGTCCAAGCGCAGCGCGCTCACCGCTGGCAGAGCCCGATCAACGGTAGTGGGCAGAAGGGGCGTGTCGACACGTGTGTCTGTGCTAATTTCAGCCGTAGCAGACGGCGACAGGAGAGGGAGAACCGCGATGCCGCGCGAAACGGTCCCGGGTCTGGCTACCCCCGCCTATCTGCACCGCCGCCAGACGATCCTGCAAGCCGGCGCCGGCGTGCTCACGGCACTGGCCTTGGGGCTTCCCCTCGGCGGCTGCGCGCAGAACGAACAGCTCGGTCGGTCGCAGCTGATCCTGATCGACGACGAGGAGCTCGAGCGGATGTCGGACATGGCGGAGGCCGACATCCGTCGCCGCGCAGGCGGGCCGCTGCGCGATCCCGCCCGGCAGAGGGGACTCGAGCGCATGGCGGGCAATCTTTCCGCCGTCGAGGGCGCGCCGCAGCCTCGCAAGGGTTTCCGCCCCGAACTGCTCGCCGATCGGCAGGTGAACGCCTTCGTCCTGCCGAACGGCTACTCCGGCTACTATGACGGGATGTGGGGTTTCGTCGGCGGCAGCCAGGACGAGATGGCGATCATCATGGGCCACGAGATGGGGCACCTCGCCGGGCGGCACGCGCAGGAGCGGGTGAGCCAGCAGCTTGCCCTCTCCATCGGGGTGGCGGTGATCGGCACGGCGGCGGCGGTGAACCGTGGTACGCGCGCCTACTCGCCTGCGATCGGGGCGGCGCTCGGGCTTGGGGCGGCGCTTGGCGGGGCGGCGTTCTCGCGCAGCCACGAATACGAGGCCGACCGGCTCGGGCTGATCTATGCCGCCCGCGCGGGCTACGAGCCGCAGGCAGCGAGTCGGTTCTGGGACCGGATGGAGGCGCAACACGGCAGAGGCAGCGGAGTGAGTTTCCTCTCCACCCACCCCTCGCACGGAGACCGGCGCGAGCGGCTGGCCGCGCTCGTGCGCGAGGACCCCGAGGTGCGCCGCGCGATGGAGCAGGGCCGGGCGCGACGCAGGGCGTGAGGCGCGGGCGCTGCCGGCAGTGCCGCCCCCTCAGCGGGGGGTCAGCACCATGATCATCTGCTTGTTCTCCATCCGCGGCATTTGCTCGACCTTGGCGATCGGGTCGAGCTCGTTCTTCACCCGTTCCAGCACCTTCATGCCAAGGTCGATGTGGGCAAGCTCGCGACCGCGGAAACGCAGTGTAACTTTGACCTTGTCCCCTTCCTGGATGAAGCCCTTGGCCTGACGCATCTTCACGTCATAGTCATGATCGTCGATGTTCGGGCGGATCTTGATCTCCTTGACATCGACGACCTTCTGCTTCTTGCGGGCTTCGTTCTTCTTTTTCTGCTGCTCGTACTTGTATTTGCCGAAGTCAAGGATCTTGCAGACCGGCGGGTCGGCATTGGGCGAGATCTCAACCAAGTCAAGCCCCGCTTCACGCGCTCGCCAGAGCGCTTCGCGGGTGGGCACGACTCCGATCATCTCGCCATTCGGTCCGATCAGACGGACCTGGGGGATGCGGATCTCTTCGTTGACGCGCGGCCCCTCTCGGGTCGGCGGCGCCAGGGTGGTCGGACGCGGTGGGATGGCGGAAACCTCCGTTCTCGTTACAACACACGGCAAGAATGGGGCGATCAGGCCGCTGCTTCAACCGGTTCGGCGGCAGCACCGCGCAGGTCAGGCGGTGTGGCTTCGGCGGCCAAGCGCGTGACGGCCACCGAAAGAGGCAGCGTCTCCTGGTCGGGTCCTGGCAAGCGGCGCAGGACAATCGTCCCGGCTTCCGCCTCGCGTCTGCCGATGATCGCCAGATAGGGCACCTTCGCCTCGATGTGGTCGACGATCTTGCGGTTGATCTTCTCGTTGCGCAGGTCGACCTCAACCCTCAGACCGTGGCGGCGAAGCGCCTCGGCCGCCTGGCGGACCGCCGGCCCCGCATCATCGACGATGCTGGCGACGACGGCCTGCACCGGAGCGAGCCAGAACGGAAGCCAGCCAGCGCAATGCTCGAGCAGGATGCCCATGAAGCGTTCCAGGCTGCCGAACAGGGCGCGGTGCAGCATGACCGGCACATGCTTCTGGCCATCCTCACCGATGTAGTAAGCGCCAAGGGCGGCTGGCATGTTGAAGTCGACCTGCAGCGTGCCGCATTGCCAATCCCGTCCGATCGCGTCGCGCAGGACGAACTCAAGTTTCGGACCGTAAAAGGCGCCTTCACCCGTATTGACGGTGTAGTCGGTGATGCCTGCGGCCCGCAGCGCGCCGCGCAGCGCCTCCTCGGAACGGTCCCAGATGGCGTCCGACCCGACTCGCTTTGCCGGCCGGTCGGAGAGTTTCACGTGCACCTGGTCGAAGCCGAAATCGCGGTAGATCGAGAGGCAGAGGTCGATGACCTTCACACTCTCCGCTTCGATCTGATCCTCGGTGCAGAAGATGTGCGCATCGTCCTGGGTGAAGGCACGCACGCGCATCAGCCCATGCAAGGCACCGGAAGGTTCGAAACGGTGCACCTTGCCGAACTCGCCGAACTTCAGCGGCAGTTCCCGGTAGCTGCGCAGGCCGTGCCGAAACACCTGGATGCCGCCCGGGCAGTTCATGGGCTTGAGGGCGAAAACCCGCTCCTCCTTCGCCTCGGTCAGATACATCGCATCGCGGAACTTGTCCCAATGCCCTGACCGTTCCCACAAACCGCGGTCCATGATGTCAGGGGTGTTGATCTCGAGATAGCCGGCCGCCTCCTGTCGCCTGCGCATATACTCAAGCAGCGTGGAGAACAGTTTCCAGCCGCGCGGATGCCAGAACACCGCCCCTGGCGCCTCGGGCTGGAAATGGAACAGATCCATCTGCTCGCCGAGCCTGCGATGATCCCGCCGCTCTGCCTCCTCCAAGCGATGCAGATACGCGTCGAGTTCGT